>DASWHT010000026.1:0-6493 GCA_036398075.1 Binatia bacterium
AACGAATCAAGCTCAATCTCGGCGTAATGTTTTGGCAGATCATGCCACACTTCTTGCACCATACGACCGGTATCGTTCAAGCGCGATTCACCGTCTACGACGTCACCAAAGAGTATCTCCCTATCTCGCGTCACCACCGTAATAAAATACGCACCCGGCTGGCTATAATCGTAATTTGTGAGCCGTATCGACCGCCGGTGATGCTTTGCTGGATCGTATTTCATAAACTTCGCTATATAGCACCATAGAAGGGCGGGTTTAAAACCCGCCCCTACAACCGCGGAAATTCGCTCGACCAATATGATCGATCCCCGATACGCTCTAATCGAAAAGATAGCAGCGGTTACGGAGACCGGAGGACATATGGTCGCATTACTGTTCATTGTCGCATTCCTGGCAGCGCAATCGAACCTATGGGCGCAAAGTCCGTTCTACCAGGGTAAAACCATCACGGTGATCGCCGCCTCCAGCGCCGGGAGCGCCTATGATCTCTACGCCCGGATCGTGGCGCAATTCATGGGCAAACATATACCGGGCCATCCCAATTTCATTGTGCAGAACATGCAAGGGGCCGGCTCGATTATCGGCGCCAATTATATCTATGGCGTCGCCAAAACCGACGGCTTGGTGATCGGCGCGATCCAGCCGTCGATTTACTTCAACCAACTGGTCAAACAACCGGAAGTCAAGTACGACTGGAGCAAGTTTACCTGGCTCGGCAGTTCCGACAAATCGGATCACCTCTTATATATGCGCGCCGATCTTCCCTATAAAACCTTGGCCGACGTGCGCCGGGCGAAGGAGCCGCCCAAATGCGGTTCCACCGGCGCCGGCACCTCCGGCAGTTATTTGCCGAAACTGTTTGAGGAAACGCTCGGGACTAAATTTATGATCGTCGCCGGCTACAAGGGGGGCGGGGAAATCGATCTGGCGGTGGAGCGGGGCGAGCTTCAGTGCCGGGCACTAACCATTCAAGCGTACCATACCCGCGAGCCCTACCATACCTGGCGCAAGACCGGTTTCGCGCGGATCCTGATACAGACCGGGAAAACCCGGGATCCGCGCATCGCTGACGCGCCGACGATTTATGAGCTGATGAACGAGCACAAGACTCCCGACTCCGAACGCCGCTTGCTGCCGCTCGTGTTTGCCTCCAGCGACTTTGGCCGGCCTGTTGTCGCGCCGCCTGGGGTGCCGCCGGACAGGACCAAAATCCTGCGCGAAGCGTTCGTCAAGACCATGAACGATCCCGAACTATTGGCGGAAGCAAAACGAAAAAACCTGGATATCACGCCGTCCACCGGGGAACAATTGGAAGCGTTGGCCAAACAAGTTATGGCGCAGACGCCTGAAGTAGTGGCGCGCGTGAAGATACTCATGGACCAGTAAGCGCAAATTTAGATCGCTTAATTCTCACAATATCACACGATCGAATTCGTAGGGGCGGGTTTGAAACCCGCCCTAATCCGAAACGCAGACACCGTCAAACCTCCCACGCTTCAGCTTTTCGTTTTAGTCTATCTGATGTCCGCAACGGATTCTCCCGATCCAGCTCCCATTGCAGCGGATTGTTCGCGATGTATTCGCGGATGCGCCTCAATTCATTTTCACCGCGGACGACATGTTCGTAATAGTTGCGTTGCCACACCGGGGCGCCGGGCGTTGCGCGTGATTCATTTATACGGCGCGCAGAAAATGTTTTAAAAGCCCGGATGATCTCGGGCAACCCACGCTGTGTAGGGGCGGGTTTTAAACCCGCCCGTGTGGTGGCGGCAGGTCCCAATCCGCCCCGGGCAGGTTTCAAACCTGCCCCTACATCATTGGGTCCGACCCCACCATCGTCTACCAACACAATGATGCCGTGAATGTGGTTCGGCATAACCACGAACGCATCGCACTCAACCCTCTGATAATGTCTTACCAATTCATCCCACGCCGCTTGAACAATGCAAGTAAATTGGTTCAGCCTCATTTCTCCGTTGACTATCTCGCCAAACAAACACGCTCGTTCTTTTGTTACGATAGTGACGAAATACGCTCCAGCCCGCGCGTAATCGTATCCGCGCAAACGGATCAAACGGCGCTGGTGTTTTACCGGGTCGTGCTTCATCAGTGCCGATACCTAACCGCAATAGATTTTTTCTGCAATCGTTTCCTGCCGAACGTAGGGGCGTGGTTTGAAACCCGCCCGCGGGGTTATGGTGCGCGGCAATCCGGTCCGGGCAGGTTTAAAACCTGCCCCTACATTAGCACTCATCCTAAGACGCAATCCCTTGACAACCAAGGCACGACGACAATAACTTCCTTTACCAACGTACCTTCCACTTCACGACAAGGAGGATTTTATGTTCGACATCAAAGGCATTAGAACTTTCGCCATGAGCGCGAAGGACCTGGAGAAGTCGGCGGAGTTTTACACGAAGACCCTGGGCGGCCAGGTCGTAAAGAAAGTTGAGCCCACCGAGGAACAGCTGAGAGCCGGCCAAGTCAGAGAAATTGACGTGCGGCTCGGCAACTTCGAAGTCCACATCTTTGACGCATCGAAAGGCCCGCGCGCCGCCGACCCGCACCATACGCTTAACATTCCCTGGCAAGCGCAAGACAAAGCGCTCAAAGCACTACGGGACGTCGACGCGAGTATTGAAAAAATCCGTCCCCATCGCGGCACCGACAACTATTCGATCAACGTCTTCGACCCGGACGGCAACCGTTGGGAATTATCCTTCGCGAAGGAGAATTAGCCAGATTCGTTGTCGTGTTCGTGCCTCGTGTTCGTCCGATGGAGCACGAGTAGGAGAGACGAGCACGATTTCCGCGTGACGATTGAGGGCACCAAGCCTATTCGGGGTTTCATTGTTCTGCTAGACCTTACGACTGCCTGATCATGCCTGAATCCAAATGGTACCAAGAGCTTAGCGCCTACCAGTGGCGCGTGCTCATTTGCACCTGCCTGGGTTGGGCGCTGGACATCATGGATGGCTATCTCTACGCCATCATCTTGTTTCCCGCCATGAGTGATTTGCTGGGTACGACGGAAAGCTCGGTGATCGGCTGGTACGGCGGAATTGTGCTGAGCATCTTCATGGTCGGCTGGGCCCTGGGCGGCCTCATCTTCGGACCCGTCGCGGACCGCTACGGCCGAGCAAAAACCATGGCGCTTACAATTCTCATCTACGCGGGATTCACCGGCTTGTGCGCCACCGCCGGCAGTTGGCAAGAGCTCGCGCTCTATCGTTTCATGACCGGCCTGGGCATCGGCGGAGAATGGTCCGCCGGGGCCGCGTTGATCGCCGAAACCTGGCCGGCTCGGTCGCGCGCCAAAGCAGCCGGCATCATGCAAGCTTCCGGCGGCATCGGCTTCTTCCTCGCGTCGTTGCTCTATTTATTCATCGGGCCCTATGGTTGGCGTTGGGTCTTCGCTTTGGGAATATTGCCGGCAATCGTGGCATTTTATATTCGCCGAACTTTGAAAGAGCCCGAACGCTGGGTCCAAGCCAAGGCAACCAGAAACCCGCTTCCCTCCTTGTTTGTAAAACCGGTGCGGCGCGATATTCTCGTAGGCACCGGCATGGCCGTGGTCGCGACCTTCGGGTACCAGGGCGCCATTCAATGGGTTCCTAGCTGGGTCAGCGATCTACTCCAGGCGCAAGGACCGAAAGCCGTTATCCCGCAGGTGAGTCTGGTCACAAGCGTTCTAAACGGCGGGGGCATCATCGGCTGTCTCTGTTTTCCTCTGATCGCCGACCGCTGGGGCCGCAAGGCCGCGCTGACGATCTATTTCATGGGAGCCGCCGTCGCGATACCGATGACCTTTTCGTTCGTCGAAGATTTTACCTTGGCGGTTCTGGTTTCACCGCTGGTGGGATTCTTTGGTGCCGGAGTTTTCACCGGCTTCGCGGTTTATCTTCCTGAGCTTTTCCCCACGGCCATCCGGGCCACGGCCCAAGGGTTTTGTTACAACTTCGCCCGTTTCTTTTCTGCCGCGGCTCCCTTCGTCGCGGGCGCTCTGGTGGCCTCCCATGGCTCGTTCGCCAAGGCCATAACCACCATCGGGCTCATCTATCTTGTCGGTCTCGTTGTGGTCATCTTTGCGCGCGAGACCAAAGGCCAGGCGCTGCCGGACTAGGGAGATGGAAATCGCTGGAGTGATGGAGTAAAGGAGTGGTGGAGTGTTGTTACGGACCTTCGGTTACCCATCATTCCAATACTCCAGCACTCCACTACTCCAACCAAAGGAGCCGACCATGTTCTCGATGCCAATCGTCGATCTTCTGGGACGAGGGCGCAAGCTCGCCGAGACCGGCATGCGAGTCTCCGTTCTGTGGCAGAGTCCGGATTCACTTTGCTTCGTCGCCCGCGGCCGCGAATACCGCAGTGAGTTTCACATCAACCCCGGCGACGAGACCATGTATATGATCAAGGGCGAAATGCGGCTGCATTCCCGAACCCCCGAAGGCAAAGAGCAGATCAATCTCGTCCCGCAAGGTTCGATCATTTACACGCCGGCCGGCACGCCCCATTCGCCGCGCTTTCCGCCCGACGCTTTCGCGCTGATTTCAGAGCGCAAACGGCGTGACGGCGAAGTTGACCGTTTTCACTGGTACTGTCCCAAGTGCGACGCTCTTCTCCACGAAGAAACGTTCGTCGTGCGCGACTACGCCGAGGATCCGGTATCGAATGCCTATAGGAGATTTTTCGACAACGAAGACTTTCGGACGTGCAAAAAGTGCGGCGAAATCATGCCGGCGCCGGAGTCACTTTGAAGAATTAACACGCCGAACTCGTTGAGCCCATTCGGCAGGCTCTGGGCGAACTTTGAACCTTAAACCTTGAACTTTGAACGACTTATTTGCGTTGCATCTCCGCTATAAAATCGCGCAGGCCGGATTCTATGTCGAAATGAGGCTCGTAACCCAGTTCCTTTCTCGCGCGGGAGATATCCAACGGGGGCCGCGGCCGCGTCGAGACCTCGCGGCTGAATTGTACGTCCCCGAGAATGCGCCGCAGAGCCAGTTGTATATCGTGGACGCTGGCGCAAACGCCCGTTCCCAGATTGTAAACCTGATGCTCCAGGCGCGGCGCATGGGTGATGGACCTTAAGCCCTGCGCGATATCCTTCACGTAAACGAAATCGTTGCGGTCGGCGATGCCGGGACCCATCGGCGCGAGGCGGCCTTCCAGGGCGGCCGTGAGCATCGCATGCATGTCGATGCCTACGTTACCCCCTCCGGTGTAAGGGCCATAACCATAAACCGACGCGAAGCGCGGCAAGGCCAGATCGAAATTGTAATACGCCGCGTATGCGGTCAGAACCTCGTCACACGCCACCTTTGACCCCTGATAGACGCGGCCGCCGCCGTTGCTCGGCCAATCTTCAGCAATTTTCTCCGGTGGATTCTTAAGATCGTAAACGCCTTGACTGCTGGCGTGGATCAGCCGCTTCACCCCGCACAAGCGCACGGCTTCAGCGACATTCAGTGTTCCAACAAGATTGACCTGGAAACCAAAGTAAGGCGCACGCGAGCCTTGTAGACCGGCGGTGTGAATGACGCAGTCCGGCCGGGTATTCTGAATGGCTTCAACCAGCGCCGGCAGTTCGCGGATGTCGCCCCGTACGATAGGTAAAACCTTTTGAGCTACGTGGTGCACATAGTCCAGTTGCGGCGCAAGATCGAAAAACGTCGCTCCATCGCCAACCGCGATCAATTCCCGCGCCGTGTAACAGCCGATCATTCCAGCTCCGGTAATCAAAACTCGCATGGTAGTCCCCTTTCCAGAAAGGGCGACCACCGGTCGCCCCTACATTGAACCGCGTCTTGTCCGAAACGTTTTGAACAAATCTTCGCGCAAGGTTGCTGGAAAAAGGTTCGGAATGCTTCGAGACCCTCAGCATGAACGGAAATCATCAGTGTTCTCCCGTTCGTCCTGAGCCTGGTCGAAGGACTCCGAGAGAGTTTTTCAACAATCTGCTAGATGTTCAATTCCTTCGACCGGTCATAGTCATGGCGCGTGCCCGCGGCGGCGCCCGGCGGAAATATCTTGTCGATGGCGGCAAGTTCGTCGGGCGTCAGCTCTATGTCCGCCGCCGCGGCGTTCGCTTCGAGATGTGGAAGTTTATATGTCCCGGGAATCGGCACGAAGAAATCTCCCTGGCGCAGTATCCACGCCAGGGCCAATTGCGCCACCGTGCATTTCTTTTCGCCGGCGATCACCTCCAATTGCTTGACCAATTTCGCGTTGTGCTGAAAATTCATCTCGTGAAAACGCGGGCCGCGCCGTTTCGCTTCTTTTTCCCCCAGTTGGGAAAAATTCTTCCACGCGCCGCCGAGAAAGCCGCGTCCCAAGGCGTAATACGCCACATAGCCGATCCCCAGCTCGCGCACCACCGGAATCGTGTCCTTCTCATAATCGCGCGTCCAAAGGGAATATTCGCTTTGCACTGCGGTCACCGGGTGGGCCGTGTTGGCGCGGCGTAAGGTATCGCCGCCGGCCT
>DASWHT010000027.1:0-1882 GCA_036398075.1 Binatia bacterium
TCTGAAAAAGAGCCACCGCGGGAAAAGTTCGCGCTAATTCGTCCAAAGGAGGATTACGGCCATTTCCGCTGTCTCTGCCATAGATGATTGCCCACGCCTCCGCCGCGCCGCTCGACAGCGGCGGCCACTGCGCCAAGGCGAGATGCCCCGAAGACGGCCCCGCCGGCAGCTGAATTGCAAAAATGAAGCTTCACTGATCGCCGATTATCTCGCGGCAAGCCTTACGCACCAAGTCAAGCAGGCCTTCGACGCGCACCTGAAAGCTTGCCCCGACTGCGTGGCGTTTCTGCAGACATACCGAAAGACCATCGAAATCACCGGCGCCTTTCTCAAACTCCAGTCATTGAAACAACAACCGCGTAAGCTTACTCTCAGAACCCGAACATTGCTCCCACGCAGGCGATAGATTCGGTTCGCATCCTTTTCTTTAGTCAAAGCATCGAATAGTTAGTGCCGTATCTCAGAAATTCGAGGACGCCATCGGCGCCGCCCGACACCGTCACATCGTCCCGCGCGGCAAACTAACTCATAAAGGAGATTGATTTATGCGAGCCATAGCCGTCACGCCGGGTAATAAGACCGTTGGCATTATCGATCAGCCCGAGCCAAAGATCACCGCGCCGGCGCAGGTCAAGCTGCGCATGATCGAGGCCGGCGTCTGCGGCACGGATAGAGAAATATGCACCTTCGAATACGGCACGCCGCCCGCGGGTTCGGACCAACTTGTCATCGGCCACGAATCCCTCGGTGAAGTCGTCGAAGTCGGCGCCAAAGTCACGCGGGTCAAGACCGGCGATCTCGTCGTGCCCATGGTGCGCCGCCCTTGCCCGCACGATTACTGCATCGCCTGCGGCGCCGGCCGCCAGGATTTTTGCTTTACCGGCGACTTCACAGAACGCGGCATCAAAGAGCAGCATGGCTTCATGGCGCAATTCATTGTCGACGATGAAAAGTACATGAATCCTGTTCCGCAAGAGCTAAGCGACGTCGCCGTTCTGGTGGAGCCGCTCACGATTGCTGAAAAGGGGCTAGCGCAAGTCTGGCAGGTTCAACAGCGCCTCCCCTGGGGCTGTCGCATTGTTCCAGGTAAAGCGCCGGCGTATTGCCACCGCGCCGTCGTGCTTGGAGCGGGACCTGTAGGGTTACTCGGAGCGATGGCGCTCGTGAACTCCGATTTCGACACCTATGTCTATTCGCGCGAGACCGCGCCTAACCCGAAGGCGACGCTTCTAGAATCCATCGGCGCCAAATACATCTCCTCAGAAATCGTTGCTATCGATGAGCTGCCGAAAATCATCGGCAATATCGATCTCGTCTATGAAGCCACGGGGGCTTCGAGCCTTTCCTTCGCGATGATGAAAGCGCTGGGCACCAACGGAATCTTCATCTTTACCGGGGTTCCCGGCAGAAAAGGCCCTATCGAGGTCGACACCGATCTGATGATGCGAAACTTGGTTTTGAAGAACCAGGTTGTCTTCGGCACCGTGAATGCCGGGCGCGATTCCTTCGAAAACTCGATCCGCGACGTCGGCACATTTTATAAGCGTTGGCCTGATGCCGTGCGCTCCCTTATCACCGGCCGCTTTCCGATGGAAGCTCACCGGGAGCTACTCATCGACAAGGCTATTGGAATCAAGAATGTAATCCAGCTTAACTAATCAGGTCGCGCGCAAAGATCCGGAGGGTTAGCCAAAAAATGAGCCCGCGAGTGCGCCGCTCGAGGCAACCGCAGTTGAAAAATCACCGTCTCTGCCAAGATCCGCTTCTCGTCATCTCTCCCCAGTGCGCGGCGCCGCCCCTAGCCCAGCGGTATAACCCGATCAATCTCCAAACGCTGTTGAGTTGACGGTAACCGAAACTCTCGCCTAACGCCGCCAAAAAG
>DASWHT010000028.1:0-8995 GCA_036398075.1 Binatia bacterium
TTGGCGTCTTCGCGGGTTTGCGGTAGCTACGGTTATTCCGATCTCTTTTTGATCCAGAATTTCAAATATCTTTGGTTAGTCTTTAGGCTTCCGTGTGGTTAACCGCGAATATCATCTTGAACCAACCCTCTGCGAACACCGTGTCTCGGAGGTGAATATTCTTTCACAGAAAACCCGGAAGAGCCTATTTCCGAAAATGGGGCATTACCTTGGTCGCGAAAGCCTCGACCGTTTCGCCGTAAACTTTCCTCGCCGGCGTGAGCATGAGATGCTCCATCCCGGCGGCTTTCAGCTCTTCGATGCGTTCGATGCATTCCGTCGGATTCCCCGCGATTGAAAATCGCTGAATCAAGTAATCGTTAACCAGATCTGGGTCAACGCGATCTTCCATCGGTTGCATAACGTCGAAGCGGTCCATGAATGCTTTAACGCCTTCGAGCTCTTCCGGCGGTATGGTTGCCAACGTGAAGCGAAAATTATGATGGGCGCGGTTGGCGATACGGTTGCGGACGATCTTTCTCGCTTCGTCGCCGTCGCCGCGCACGCAGAGCATGCCGGCGGCGATGATGCCAATCGCGCTTTCGTTGCGTCCGGCCTCGGCCGCGCCGGCGCGGATGTTTTCCTTGGCCCACTCGTAAACGCGCAGGTCGAAACCTGTCCCCAGGATGACGCCGTCGGCTGAGCGTCCGGCTAGCTGCAATCCTTTGGGTCCTTCAGCTGAAACATAAATCGGCGCCGGTTTGTTAATCGTAAAACCGATGCCGACTTTTCCGGTCGGAAATAAAGCCGGTTTACCTTGCACGAGGTGGCGAATGAGCCGCACGCCTGCTTCGAACTCAATCAGTCGCGTGGCTTTTAGGCCTTGCGAATAAACCGGGCCGTCACCGGTGCCGAGGCCGAGTATGGCGCGGCCTGTGGAAATCTCATTCAATGACGCTGCCGCTCCCGCCAGAACCGTCGGATGGCGAAATACCATATTGGTAACGGCGATGCCCAGTAGAACGCGTTTGGTGATCATCGCGCAACTCGCAAGTGTCTGGAACGAGTCGATTGAGCTTAAATGGCTTTCGCCGAGAAAGATGCCGTCGTAGGCCAGCTCTTCGGCGCGCTGGGCGCGCTTGTGGATCTCAACGATGTTTTTGACGCCGCCGTGGACGCTGTGCAGGCTGAATTTCATAAGAATTTAACCGCAAAGAACGCAAAGGACGCAAAAAAAGCTAAAAGAAATCTTTACCACAAACAGCACAGCGCGGCAGAGCCGAAACCAAAAGAAGCACAGATTTCACCACGAAGGCACGCCAATCACGACGTTCAAAAAGTTCAAACCGTTCAAGTCGTTCAAAACGATCCCCGGATTGTCCGACGGCTGGATCGATTTGAACGGCTGGAACGACTTGAACTCACGGATTAAAGGCGACCAGGCCGCAACCCGTGGCCCACGGTACCACCGGCTCGTAGGCTAGCAATTCCGCCTTCCAGCTTTGCACCGCGCCGGCCAGGGCGATCCAGGTCCTGATTTCGTGGCCGCCGGAACCGGCTTCGGCGTTGATCTCGTCATGGCCGTAGGCGATCAGACTGCTAAGATCGTTGGTCAATAGATTGTCGAGAAATTTCTTGTCGAAGGGGATGTTGATCTTGCCGTGCTTGGCTTCGCCCGGCCAGTGTGACAGGCCGCCGGTGGCGATCATCGCGATCCGCTTCTCGCTCCTTGCCAAAACTTTGCCGAGAAACTCGCCGAAGGCGAAGCAGCGCCTGGCAGATGGCATCGGGGTCGTCAGGGTATTGATAATCACGGGCACGACGGGTACGGCCATGTTGGGATTCAAAAAGTGCAGGGGGAGAAAGGTCGCATGATCGAACAATAGCTCATCGGAAAAAGTCGGATCGAAACCCCCGTCCAGGCAGGCATCGATCAGCGCCGCGGCCAATCGCGCATCGCCGGGTACTCGCGCTTTGGGGATTCTCAGCCATTCTTCGATAGGACCATCGTAATGATCGGCGCGACCGATACAAAAGGCCGGCATCGAATTCAGAAAAAAGTTGGCCCAATGTTCGACGGTGAGGGCGACGATCGCATCGGGCTTCGATGCCGCAAGCCGTTCGCCGAGCTTGCGATAGCTGCCAAGAAAATTATCGGCTTGATCCTTAGGCGCGGCTTCGGTCCACGCGGTCATCCCGGGAGCATGGCTCGCGGCGCAGGCGAATACGATCGGCATGGCTCACTCCAATCCTTTTAACGCTTTCGCGTAGTCCTCGTTGGATATTTTATTGAGCAGGGCAAACGGCCTGAGCAGCAGCGAATGGACGCCCATCTTGTAAAGCGTCCGCGTGTCTACGTTCAAAATCGCCTTGGCTTCTTCATCCGACAGTTCGTAGCCGTTGACGAAGGCCGCGGCATCCTGACGGTAACGTTCGCGCCGTTCGGCGTCACGGTTGACGTGGTAGATGAGTTTTTGCAGTTGATAGAGACTCATGGTCTTAGTCCAATTTTTGGTGCAGCCAGGCGATCACCGTCTTGAAGATATTCGGAATCGCGCCCATGTGGCCACCGGGAAAAAGTCGGATGGATTTCGGGTCGCCGTGCTCCAACAATAAAAAAAAGTCATCGAGGGGCACCTGTTTGTCTTCTTTGCCGTTGACGATCAGCAGGGGCGCCGAGGGCCTATCCAACCAGCCATGATCGAGCAGAGAGAGGGCAGGCATCACCCTGCACAGCTCGTCGAAATTGCTTTTGCCGAAAAGATTGGCGCGCGCTTCGATCAAATCAAAAAGATACGAGTCCGCGTGGCGCGAACGTTCCTGCCACTCGGGTTGAAAGAAATAATGAATGCCGCCGCCCCAGTTGACCGCCGCGCGCAATTTTTCAGGCGCGACATGAGCCAGTTTGGTGGACCAGTGGCCGCCGAAGCTGGCGCCGACAACGGCGATCTTGTTGGCGTCGACTTCGGCGCGTTTGCTTAGATAGTCGAGCGCCGTCGTATGCACGGCGTGAGCGTCGGGTGCCGCGAGCATCGGGCACTCGCCCGTGCCCGGGCTGTCCATGATGAAACAGCCCCAGCCTTCTTTTACGAACGCTTCGCCGAAAGAGTGGCGCTCTTCTTTCCAATTATCGATGCCACCCCAGTGCAGGATCAATGGCGCCGGCAGCGTCTTCGGCAGCCGTAGATGGCCCACAATTGGTTTGTCCGGCTTGTCGCGAAAGGGAATAGAAAGCTGCTCGATGGGGATGTCGAAATATTTCGACGCCGAGAGAAACATTTCCCGGGTTTTTTGATAGCCGTAGTATTTTCCTGGCGTGCTCGGAAACGGATGGCGCGCAATGCCGTAGTAGCCGTAGGATTTTAGAAAGGCCTCCTTGGCTTGAGCGGCGTTGCCGGCTCTTTCCGCGCTATAGGCTTTGTCTTCCCAACGCGCCCCCAAGTCGTTCCATGCCGCGGCCCAAATCTCTCCGTCGAAGTTGGGCATCTTGGCCAAAGCCTCCTGGGCTTCCGCTTTGTCCGCGTGGAGAAACGGCGCCCGGTGGCCGACACGGTCGCGAATATCATTTTTGACTTCTTCCAGCGTCCTTGGTTTGTCCATCAAGATTTCCCATGCTTTTCTGGATTGGATATTTCCCTATCAAAACTTCGCGGTTAATGATAGTCGCGCGCGTCGCCCGTCGCGGCATCATCGCCATTTTCCAGGGTTGACGTCAGCGCTGTCCCATGTCATGCAATTAGTCAACTGTCTTGCTTTACAATCGATTTTTTCCGGTATAAGTTTTTTCATCCCATTCTGAAGTGCCACTACGGAGTAAATGATGGCTTCGATCATTGACGGCAAGGCGGTCGCCAAGGACGTTCAAAAACAGATCAAAGAAGACGTAGAGGGCTTGGAACGGCGCTGGGGTATCGCGCCGGGATTGGCCGTCGTGTTGGTCGGCGACGATCCGGGGTCTCATATCTACGTAAAGAACAAAGAAAAGGCCTGCAAAGAAGTCGGCATCAAATCCTATGAGCATCTGCTTCCGGCGACCATTTCCGAAAAAGAACTGCTCGGGCTCATTCACAATCTGAACAAAGACAAAAACGTCAACGGCATTCTGGTGCAACTGCCTTTGCCGGCGCATATCCGCGCGGAGCGAATTCTGGAAGCGATCTCGCCGCATAAAGATGTTGACGGCTTTCATCCCATGAGCCAGGGGATGTTATTGCTCGGCGGCGCCGGTTTCAGACCCTGCACGCCCATGGGTATCATGAAGTTGTTGGAATCGGCGGGCTGTGATCCCAAGGGCAAAAGCGCGGTAGTCGTGGGACGAAGCAATATCGTCGGCAAACCGGTGGCCCTGATGCTGCTCGAGAAACATGCCACGGTGACGATCTGTCATTCGCGCACGGCGAGTCTTCGCGACGAGGTTGGCCGAGCCGATATTTTAGTCGTCGCCATCGGCAAGGCGGGCCTGGTACGCGGCGACTGGGTCAAACCCGGCGCGGTGGTCATCGATGTTGGCGTCAACAGATTGCCCAGCGGTAAGCTCTGTGGTGACGTGGAATTTGAAACCGCCAAGGAGCGCGCCTCGGCAATCACGCCGGTGCCCGGCGGCGTGGGACCGATGACCATCTGTATGTTGCTCTATAACACGTTGAAGGCCGCCAAGGACTCCCTGCAGCGCGAGCGATAATTCCCGCGCCGGTAAAAAAGCCGTGGCCCAAGGACTCAAGAAAACGGCGCTCCATGCCGCGCACCGGCGCGCGGGCGCTAAAATGGTGGAGTTCGCCGGCTGGCAGATGCCGGTTCAGTATAGCGGCGTTATCGATGAGCATGTGGCGGTGCGCACCCGCGCCGGTTTGTTCGACGTGAGTCACATGGGCGAAATCGAAGTGCGCGGCGCCGGCGCGCTGGAGTTTTGCCAGCGCATTTCCGCCAACGACGTGGCGCGTCTCAAAGTTTTCCAGGCGCAGTATAATTTGCTGCTTCACGAGAACGGCGGGGTCGTAGATGACGTGATTTTCTACCGTCTGGAGTCCCATCGCTTTCTCGTTTGCGTCAATGCGTCCAACAGCGAAAAGGATTTTAGCTGGATGCGGCGACACGCCGGCGCCGGCGTGGAAGTCGCCGACATGAGCGCTTGCTACGCGCAGCTGGCGCTGCAGGGACCGCTGGCGGAAAAAATCTTGCAGCCATTGACCGCGCTCATCCTCGGCGATTTTAAAACGTTCCATTTTCAATTCGCCGACGTATCGTCGGTGCATTGTCTCATCTCGCGCACCGGCTATACCGGCGAAGACGGCTTTGAGCTTTATTGCGATGCTGACGCGGCCGAAGGACTGTGGGCCTCGTTGCTGAGGGCGGGCGCCGGTGACGGGCTCGTGCCCGCGGGACTTGGAGCCCGCGACACGCTCCGGTTAGAAAAGGGATATCCTTTGTACGGCCACGAGCTCGACGACACGACGACGCCGCTGGAGGCCGGGCTGGATTGGGTGGTCAAGTTGTCCAAGCCGGCGTTCATGGGCCGGGACGTCTTACTGCGGCAGAAGTCCGAAGGCGTGCGGCGCCGTTTGGTCGGCTTGGAGCTATTGGAGCCAGGCATCGCCAGGAGCGGTTATGCGCTCTACCAGCACGGCCGCGCAGTGGGCCATGTTACCAGCGGCACCAAATCGCCGACGCTTGGAAAATCCATCGCGCTGGGCTACGTATCTCGTGAGGCGGCCGAGGGCGGTGAAAATATCGAAGTTGAAATTCGCGGGCGCAGAACCCGCGCCAAAATCGTTTCTTTGCCGTTTGTCAAGCGTTGATCGCGGCGCCGAGCGTTTTAAGGAGGAAAGCATGGAGTTCCCGGAAGGCTTACTTTATTCGAAAGAACATGAATGGGTGCTCGTGGAAGGAGACACCGCGACCATCGGCATCACGGAGTTTGCTCAGGAGGAGTTGGGCGATGTCGTCTATGTCGAACTGCCCGAAGTGGGCGAGAAGATCGTTAAGGACGATCCCTTCGGCGCGGTGGAGTCTGTCAAGGCGGTTTCCGACGTTTATGCTCCCGTGAGCGGCACGGTGCTGGAAATCAACGACGTGTTGCCGGACAGTCCAGAAACCATCAATGATGACCCCTACGGCGACGGCTGGATGATCCGGGTGGAGATGAACGATAAGGACGATTTGAAAGACCTGATGTCCGCCGAGGAATACGCGGAATACGTGGCGCAGCAAAAGGAAGAAGAAGACGAGGAAGACGAAGAAGACGAGAGCGAAGTAGAAGATGACGAGGAGAAGGACAAGTAGCTTCGGCGCATGCGTTACACCCCCCAGACGGAGCTGGACCAAAAGCGGATGCTTCAGGCCATCGGCCTAGAACGCGTCGAGCAGCTCTACGAACATATCCCGCAAGGGCTGCGCGCCCATGCGACGATTACGCTGCCGGCGGGGCTTACCGAGCCGGCGGTCAAGCATCGGCTGGCGGCGTTGGCGTCCAAGAACGCCGCGGCCGGGGAATGGAGTTTCTTCCTGGGCGGCGGTGTCTACCAGCATTTCATCCCGAGCGCCGTGGACGCGGTGATCTCGCGCTCTGAGTTTCTCACTTCCTACACGCCGTATCAGCCGGAGGTCAGCCAGGGAACGCTCCAGGTCCTTTACGAATTCCAAACGCTCATGTGCCAGCTCACCGGCATGGAGGTGTCCAATGCCGGCGTTTACGACGGCGCCTCCGCCGCCGCGGAAGCGGTCCTGATGTCGCGCCGCATTCAGCGTGACTCCCGGCGCCGCGTCTTGCTGTCGCGCGCGCTCCATCCGCAGTATCGCGCCGTCATCGTAACCTATTTGAAGAACCTCGGCGACGTCGAATTGATCGAAGTTCCCTTCGCCGCCGACGGTGCGACGGATGTGGAGCGGCTCGCGAGCATGCTCGATGACCGGGCCATGTGCGCCGTCGTCGGTTATCCCAATTTCTTTGGCGTCATCGAAGATCTTTCGGCGCTCCACGCTGCGTGCGCGGGCGCCGGCGCGCAATTGATCAGCGTGACCTCTGAACCACTTGCTCTAGGGCTGCTCAAACCGCCGGGGGCGTACGGCATCGATATCGCGGTGGGCGAAGGGCAAAGTCTCGGCGTGCCCATGAATCTGGGCGGGCCGGCCTTCGGATTTTTTACCGCGCGGAAAAAACTCATGCGCAACCTCCCCGGCCGCCTGGTGGGCGAGACGGTAGACACCGAGGGGCGGCGCGGGTTCGTGCTCACGCTGGCGACGAGGGAACAGCATATCCGCCGCGACAAAGCGACCTCGAATATTTGCACTAGCCAGACTCTTTGTACCACGGCGGCGACGGTGTATCTCTCGCTGCTTGGTAGGACGGGCTTGCGGCGCATCGCCGAGGTCAACGTCACCCGAGCCCATGAAACCCATGCGCGTCTCATTAAAGAGGCCGGGCTTGCGAGTTGTTTTAGCGGTCCGTTTTTCAATGAGTTCGTCCTGCGGGTGCGCGATCTGGCGCGCTTGGAAAAGCGCTGTGCCGCGGACAAGATCGTTCCCGGCATCGCGCTCGCCCAGTGGTATCCGGAGCTGCCCGATGGGCTGTTAGTGTGCGTGACCGAGATGAACGAAAAAGAGGAGATCGACCGTCTTGTCAGAGACCTCTCCGACTAAGCGCAACCACTCAGCTGCGCCGCGGCTCATTTTTGAAAGCGGGTCGCCGGGGCGTAGCGCGCTGTTCTGGCCCGCGGAGAGCGCCGCGGCCGCCGAGTATATTCCCGCGGCGTTGCTGCGCGATGATATCGCCGGATTTCCCGAGCTCGGCGAGCTGGAAACGCTGCGCCATTTCACCCGTCTCTCCCAGCGCAACTTCGGCATCGAAAGTCAGTTTTATCCGCTTGGCTCCTGCACGATGAAATACAATCCCAAGGTCAACGAAACGGTGGCGCGCTTGCCGGGCTTCGCGCAGATTCACCCGTTGGCGCCCGGCGAGCTCTTGCAGGGAGCCTTGCAATTGATCTACGAGCTGGAAGGGATGTTGGCCGAACTGAGCGGGATGGACTCAGTGAGCGCGCAGCCGGCAGCGGGCGCCCAGGGGGAACTGACCGGGTTGATGCTCATCCGCGCCTATCTAGCCGAGCGCGGCACGCCGCGAAAAAGTATCATCGTGCCCGATACGGCCCACGGAACGAACCCGGCCAGCTCGACGTTATGCGGCTATGACGTGATCCAGATTGCTTCCAACGACCAGGGCGTGATCGACGCGCCAACGGTCGCCAAGGTGATGGACGAAGATGTCGCAGCTTTGATGATCACCAATCCGAACACGCTCGGCCTGTTCGAGAAAAATATCGAAGCGGTCTGCGCGGCGGTGCACGCCAAGGGCGGATTGGTTTATCTGGACGGCGCCAATCTGAATGCCCTCATGGGCATCGCCAAGCCCGGCCATATGGGCGTGGATGTGATGCATATGAATCTGCATAAGACTTTTTCGACGCCCCACGGCGGCGGCGGGCCGGGGGCGGGGCCCGTGGGCGTGAAAGACACGTTGCGCGATTACCTGCCCGCGCCGCGCATCGAAAAAACCGGTGCGAAATATAATTTAGTTGAAGATTGCCCGAAGTCCATCGGCCGCGTGCGCTCGTTCTTCGGCAACTTTGGCGTCCTGGTCAGGGCGTATACTTATATCGTCTCGCTGGGAGCGGACGGTTTGCAAGAGGTCAGCCGCATGGCGTTGCTCAATGCCAACTACGTCCGCAAGGGGTTAGAAAAGTATTACGAGATCGCCTACGACGAGCCCTGCATGCACGAATGCATCTTTACCGACCGGATCCAACAGAAGCAGGGCGTGAGCACGCTGGACATCGCCAAGCGGCTTTTGGATTACGGCTGCCACCCGCCGACAATTTATTTTCCGCTGGTGGTGCACGGCGCTTTGATGATCGAGCCCACGGAAACCGAAACGCCGGAAACCCTCGATGAATTCATCGAGGCGATGATTGCCATCGCGCAAGAAGCCCGGGAAAATCCCCAGCTCGTCAAGACCGCCCCCCAT
>DASWHT010000029.1:0-6311 GCA_036398075.1 Binatia bacterium
AGGCGCGGCAGACCTTTTCCGAAGAATGTCCTGAAAGAAAACAGAATCTACGTAACTTGCCAGACCGACGACGATCTCGATCACGTCCTTGGCTACGCCGGAGATGACAACCTGGTAATCGGCACCGATTACGGCCATGCGGACAACGCGGTGGAAATCGAAGCGCTGCGCAAGCTGCGCACGGACGGGAAAATCAATGGCCGGGTGATTGACAAGATTTTGCAGGACAATCCATCCGCGTTCTACGGGCTGTAAGGAAGCGCAGTTCAAAACGTTCAAGCCGTTCAAGCCGTTCAAGCCGTTCAAAACGATTTAAACGATTTGAACTTTTTGAACGTATTGAACTCGTATGATTAAGGAGGACTATCGTGTTAAGTATCGATGCCGACGCACATGTCATCGAATGCGAAAAGACCTGGGATTACCTGGAAGGCGGCGACAAGCGCTACCGGCCCGTGGCGATTGCCGTCGATATGCCGTCAGGCAAGACGCAAAATTTTTGGATCATCGGCGGGCGGCTGATCGGCGGGCGCGATAACGTCGGCCAGGACACATCGAGAGAGTCGCGGGAGATGGCCAACATCGATTCGCGCTTGAAGCATATGGACCAGATCGGCACGGGAATCCAAGTTCTTTACCCGACGCTGTTTCTCCGGCCGGTGACTGATAATCCGCGCATCGAGCTGGCGCTCTGCCGTTCTTACAATCGCTGGATGGCCGATATCTGGTCGAAAGAAAAAAAACGCCTGCGTTGGGCGGTGCAACTACCGCTGCTAAGTATGGATGAGGCGCTGGACGAGCTGCGCTGGTCGAGCGGCAACGGCGCCTGCGCAGTGTTCATGCGCGGCGTCGAAACCCGTCACACACTGCACGATCCGTACTTCTTCCCGCTCTACGAAGAAGCCAGCCGGCTTAATATGCCCATCGGCGTTCATTCCGGCATCGGCAACTTCACCATCAACGAAATGCTCGGCGGCGAACCCTTCCGCGTCGCTAAACTGATCGTCATCGGCGGCTTTCATTCGATGATTCTAAACGGCATTCCCGAAAAATTTCCAAAATTGCGCATCGGCGCCATCGAAGTGGCTGCTCAGTGGGTTCCCTATATAGTCCACGATTTGAACCTGCGCTTCCCCAAGCTCGAAGGCAAACAAGCGCGCCCCGACGTGCTCAGCGGCAGCAATCAGCTGTTCGTCGCCTGCCAGACCGACGACGATCTTCCGTACGTGCTCAGGTACGCCGGTGAAAATTGCCTGATGATCGGTTCGGATTATGGCCACGCCGACAATGCCAGCGAGCTGCTGGCTTTGGCCAAGCTGAAAGAACAAGGCGACATCGATCCGAAGGTCATCGATAAGATTCTTTGCACGAACCCGGCAAAGTTCTATGGGTTGGATCTGGACTGAAAAATCGTGATCGTGGCTCGTATTCGTGCGAAGAACACTTCGAACGTGAAACTAGCGAACTGTAACAGCTAGATAGCGTTTGCCGTTCATGGTTCGAGAGCCTCACCACGAACGGCTTGTGCCTTGACCGTTCACCCTGAGCTTGTCGAAGGGTTCTTCGAACTTAGACGCGAACCAACTGTTACAGTTCACTAGTGTTTGATCCCAATTTCTGTTCCCTCGCCCACGCTTCGTGGGAGAGGGTTAGGGTGAGGGGTCGGGAGAAGGGGATGAACTCAAGAACGAGGGCGAGCAAGCTTGAGGCGGGACATGGCTGATTCATTTGATTTGTTATTGACCGGCGGGACGGTTCTCAATCCTGCGACGAAGTTAAATCAGATCCTCGATGTCGGCGTTGCCGGCAATCGCGTCGCCGCCATCGGCGCGGGTCTGCCGCGCGCCGATGCGAAGAAAGTCCTCGACGTCGCCGGTTGCTATGTCACACCGGGCCTGATCGACTTGCACGTGCACAGCTACTGGGGCGTGAATCCCTACGGCTGTGATCTTGACGACCTGTGCCGGGCGACCGGCGTGACGACGACAATGGATGCCGGCTCCGCCGGTCCGGTCAATTTGCTTGGCTTTCGCAAACTTGTGTACGAGAAATCCAAGACGCGCATGCTCGGTTTTGTCGCCCTGGCGCAACATGGGGTGTTGAACGAGCCGGGAGAATTGTTGAGCCTAGGCTTTGCGGATAGCGATGGTAGTGCTCAGGCGGTGGCCGACAATCGGGATATCAGCATCGGCGTCAAAGTGCGGCTGCACAAGAAAGCCATCGGTGAAAACAGCCGCGCCGCGCTGCGCCTGGCGATCAAGGCGGGCGAGGCGACGCATACGCCGATCATGGTGCATGTCGGCAACACGGCAATCGGCATGGACGAGATCGCGGCGACCTTGCGTCCCGGCGATATCATTACGCACTGCTATACGCCGCAGAAGCCGTCGATTATCGATGAGCAGGGCAAACTGCTTCCCGAGGTGCGCAACGCCAAGGAGCGCGGCGTGATCTTCGACGTCGGCCACGCCGGCGGCCACTTCGATTTCAATCTAGTTCGACGCGCCATGGGCGAAGGGATAGTGCCCGATGTAATCAGCTCGGACCTGCATGGCCGCTTGAGCCAGCCGGGCTTCGGCGTCGTCGGCGATTTGCTGACGACGCTGACCAAGTTCTTGCCGCTGGGTCTGAGCTTCGATGAGATTATCGCCAAATGCACGGTCGACGCCGCTCGCGTCGTCGGCTGGCAAGGCCGCATCGGCAGTTTAGAGGTTGGCCGCGAAGCGGATATCGCGGTTCTGCAGATTATCGACGAGCCCACCAAGCTGCGCGACTCGGTGGGTGGTGAGGTGACTTACAATCGACGCATCGCCGCGAAGTGGACGGTTCGCGCGGGGGAATTGTTTCGAGGTAAGGGGTAGTATTTAGGGGCGCGGCATGCCGCGCCCCTATTTATGCCGGAACCAGTTCCGGGTCCATCGGGTAAGTAGAAAGAATCTCCGCGCCTTCGTTCGTCACGCGCAGCAGGTGTTCCAGTTTCACCGGGTAGTGATTGATTTCCAAGGCGACGATCATGTTCTCTTCCAGACTGACCATGTACTCCTCGGGATCGCCACCGCGCAGCCACGGCGATTCGTAAATGCACAAACCGACGCCGTGGAAGCCATCGAAGCCCGGCAGGCGCGCTGTGGCGCCTTTGCCGAAGCGTTTGAACGCTTCCGTGCATGGGCCGGGCCGCACGAAAGGCAATGCCTGCTGCATGCTTTCGAAAGCTTCTTTGTAGCGCTGGCGGGTCTGGGGCGTTGGTTTGCCCCGGCTAAAAGTGCGGCAGAAGTCGCTGTAATAACCTCCCGGTCCCGCCACCGTGGCGTCGGTGATGACCAGATCGCCTTCGACCACGACTAGATCGCAGCCCATCGGTTCGTTGTGCGGCCGGCTGTCGGCCCGCGACGAATCATAGATCGAAATGAACTCGCTGCCGGCTTCGAAACCTTGATCCATGAGAACGTCCAGCATAATGCGGCTTAGTTTGTCTTCGGGAACATCAGGCTCGCGCAGGGCTTTGCGCACGAAATCGTAACCGCGCTCTTTGGCTTTGGTGGTCCAGCGGATCAGTTGGACCTCCTCTGCGGTCTTTACGGCGCGCGCCTCGTTCACGGCGCGATTGCCGTCGACGAGCCGGATACCGGAGGCTTTCAACCCTTCCAGCGCTTCCAGATTTAGACAATCCACACCGACGCGCTCGCCCGCCGCGCCGATTTCCCGCAAGCCCGCGGCGGCTTGCTTGACGAAATCTTGAGTGGCCACCGGCGGGCGCATACCGAACATGAAGGCATCGAAACGCGAGCTGCGATAGATCGGCTTGCGTGATAATTCGCGCTGGCAGATGAAAGGGGCGCCCTCGGCGGGAATCAGCGCGAAACGCTGGATCGCCGTCGCGCGCAGGCCGAGCATCATGACCGTGTTGGTGGCGTACCGAATATTGATCCAGTCGGTGAGCAAAAGGGCGCCGAGACCATGTTTTTTCATTGTCGACTGTAGGCGGGCGAGCCGATCGCCGGCCAGCCGCCCGTTATCAACTCCGAAGGGGGTTAAGTCTGCATGATACATGCCTCGCTCCTTGCCGGTGCTGACGTATGTTTCCGCCTACCCGCTATTGCGCCGAGAATCAAGTGCCGCGGAGCAAAAGGGCCGCACGGGAAGTTGACGCCGCCCCGGATTATCGAATACTCTTTCTCCGAGAATGACTGTCTGAATAAGCTGTTGAGGTGACGACCCATGTTAAACGCCATCGTCCTGTTGAACACAGAACGTGACAAGACCAACAAAGTGGCTGAAGCGCTCGCCGACATGGACGGCGTGAGCGAGGTTTACTCCGTTGCCGGTCGTTACGATCTCGCGGCCATCGTTCGGGCGAGCGATAACGACCAGCTCGCCAAGATCGTGACGGAGCGCATCCGCGGAGTGCCGGGCATCACCACCTCCGAGACCCTTATCGCGTTTCGCGTCTACTCGCGCCACGATCTCGAACGGATGTTCTCCATCGGCATGGAAAAACCTTAGCAGGTTGCTGAAAAAGCCTCATAGGCTTCGTTGCGCTCAATCGCCTCGCTCTAAGTCGCTGTAAATAAATAAAGGTATCAATCGGAGGAAAAGTAGCGTATGGTTTTCGAGCATGAACAGGCTGTCCGAATTGGAGCGGAAGTTTCGTACCGCATGGCCTCATCTGGACGAACGTACGCGGCGTATTATGGCTGCCAGTGAAGCATTGAGTCTGGGCTATGGAGGGGTTTCTGCGGTACGACGCG
The DNA here is from genome assembly GCA_036398075.1 of Binatia bacterium. Classification (GTDB taxonomy): domain Bacteria; phylum Desulfobacterota; class Binatia; order UBA9968; family UBA9968; genus DATACQ01. The sequence goes on from DASWHT010000029.1 coordinate 4,749, forward strand.
CGTGTGGCTTGTCGCGCAAGGCGATCCGCAAAGGGATTCGGGAAATCCAGGCAAGAGGTAAGCCGTTGGTCGGCCGTATCCGTCGGCCTGGAGCGGGCCGCAAATCCATCACCGAGTCCGATCCGGGTCTGGTGCAGACGCTCGAAGGGTTGATTCATGAACAAACGCGCGGAGACCCGCAGTCTGCGCTGCGCTGGATTTGCAAAAGTACGCGGGCCATCGCCAAGGAACTGGATCAGCAGCAACATCCTGCCAGCCACATGAAGGTTGCGCAGATTCTTCATCATCTGGGCTATAGCCTCCAGAGTAATCGCAAAACCGAGGAGGGAGCGGATCACCCCGATCGCGATGCGCAGTTTCGCCACATCAACCTGACGGTCAAGAGATGCCTGAGGCAAGGTATCCCAGTGATTTCGGTCGACACGAAAAAGAAGGAACTGGTTGGCAATTACCACAATGGCGGCCAGCAATGGCGTGCCGCCAAGCAGCCCAGGCGGGTTCAAGGTCACGATTTCCCCAGTCCAGAAGTTGCCCGCGCCTATCCCTACGGCATTTACGACATTGGACGCAACGCCGGTTTTGTTAACGTGGGAACCGACCACGATACGGGGGCCTTTGCGGTAGCCTCGATTCGGGGTTGGTGGCGCACGGAGGGCAGACGCATTTATCCGCATGCGAAAACGATCCTGATTACGGCCGACGGCGGTGGCAGTAACGGGTGGCGGTTGCGGCTGTGGAAGTTGGAGCTGCAGAAATTCGCCGACCAGACCGCACTGGGCATTGAGGTCTGTCACTTTCCTCCCGGCACTAGCAAATGGAACAAGATCGAGCACCGGCTGTTTTCCTTTATCTCGTCAAACTGGCGCGGAGAACCGTTGAAGGACTACGAAACCATCGTCAATCTCATCGCCGCGACGACCACGGCAAAGGGCTTGAAGGTCACCTGCCGACTGGATCGACGCAAATACCCAACAGGACGCGCCGTGAGCGATGAAGAAATGCAGCGCGTTAACCTCAAACCCAACAAGTTTCATGGCGAGTGGAACTACCTCATCAAGCCAAATGTGAAGACTAATTGATGATACAAGTTGATACCTTTATTTATTTACAACGCCTAAGTGGCTTCGATCTCCCGCTGGAGGCGGGTCTTGCACGGGTAAAGATCTGAGCGCCAGAAGACTTTTTTATGCCCCGTCTGTCTGCTGACCGAGTGCGCGCTCAATACACATTCTGACGGTGGACCTCTCAAATTTCCGTTCCCAATTAATTTGTTGGAGCCGATCGGCATGACGCAAGGGAAAACAGTAGAACTGTTTCTGATCTTTTACGCTTATGCATGGAGAGGCGTACAGCACAAACAACAAACCCTGCGGAAGTGACAGATTGCCCCGGTCCGCATCATTGCAAAGGTCGTTAACGGCTATGCCCTCAGTGATCACTTCAAAACCGGCCAATGAGGGTCACCTCAAAACCGGCCAACGGATCAAGCCCGAGACAAGGTTGTTCTACCTCTTTGCCTCCTGATCCGGCAAGTCCATTTTGGTGCGCCAACTGCGCGGGCCG
>DASWHT010000030.1:0-4012 GCA_036398075.1 Binatia bacterium
GTTAGCTCCGCAGACAGACACACCGGCTGCCAGTAGCGGCGCATCAGCTCGCCGCAAGGCGTCCCCGGGCCCACCCGAGTCAGCTCGGGATCGGGCTCCGGAACTCTTAAGCCATAGGCGCTCTTCATCGGGTTTCCTCCCGCGTAATTAAGTCGATGGGCCGTCGTTGAGGGGAACACCAGTAACATACATCGCCTGAATTCCCGTTGCCAAGCGGTCAATCGGTTTCTTACACAGAGTTTCTACATTTGATAATGCCAGCGATAATCCATATAGAGAAGTTGATGGATCCACCAAGCCGCGAACTGCCATGACACTTTACCGAAGGATGAACGCCGATGGGTGAGACCCGCGTCGATCTCTTGCATCTCCTCGAAGACCTGCGGGATGCTTATCCCGGCTCCCTAGAGGAGACGATTCTCACTGAGATCGTGGCCAATTCCCTGGACTCGGGAGCGACGAACATTTCCTTCGACAGCGATCCGGCGGCGCGCACTCTCACCGCCGTGGACAATGGCAGTGGCATGCAGCGGCGCGAGCTGGCCCGTTTTCACGACATCGCGTCGAGTACCAAGAAGCGCGGCCAGGGCATCGGCTTTGCCGGCGTCGGCATCAAGCTAGGACTGCTCGTGTGCGAGGAAGTATTCGCCGAGACGCGCCGGAAAAAAACCCATGTGGCAAGCTCCTGGCGCCTGTCGTCGCGCCACCGCGCGCCGTGGAAATGGGTGCCGCCAGCCGGAATGGTCTCGGAGCGCGGCACGGCGGTCCGGCTCAAATTGCAGAACGCGCTCTCGCCCCTGCTCGATCCCGGATTTCTGGAAACCATACTGCGCCGCCAGTTCCAACCCCTGCTCGACCCTGCGTTCGATGAATTCTTGTCGGCACACTATCCAAAAGGCATAGCTATCAGGGTCAACGGTCAACCGCTGGATAAGCAATCATGGACCGCTGCGCTCCACGCGCCCTTGGAAATTCGCATGCTGCGCAAGCGCAAGCCATCCGCCTTTGGTTACATTAACCGGGAAGAGCTGCCGGTTTCGGAAGATCGGCGCGGCATCGCCGTCAGCACATTCGGCAAAGTCATCAGGCGCGGTTGGGACTGGATGGGGATGACGCCCGCCACCTCGGAACGCATCGGTGGCCTAATCGAAGTGCCGGAGTTAGCGGCCTGCTTGACACTCAATAAAGGCGACTTCATCCGCGCCGGCGCCCGCGGCGCTACTTATCTAGCGTTTCGCAAGGCGATTCAAGAAGCGGTTTCCCGGCAACTCGCCACCTGGGGCGACGCACCGTCGTCTAGCGCGGAAGCGCCGCCGCGGGAAGTGCGCCCGCTGCAGCGCGACCTGACGCATATGCTCGAGGACCTCGCGGCCGATTTTCCCCTGCTCGCCTCGCTCGTGGAGCAACGCGCCGGCGGGCAAAAAACGCTCCCCCTCGGCGGCAACGGCGACGCCCAAGCGGCGCGTTCTTTCATGGCTGCGTCGGTCATCCAGCGCGCCGAAGACGCGACCCGGAATGGCGATACTTCGTCTCCCGAAACCAGTGCTCCCGCCGGCTCCATGGAAACAGAAGCAGAGGCGCAAGCCGCACCGGAGGCTTCGGCGTTACGATTGCCAGCCAGGGGAGGCAGCCACCGCCCGGCGCACTACGGCCTGGACATCGAATTTGAAGACCGCGCCGAGGATGCGGAAATCGGACGTCTGGTGGATTCCACGGTGTGGGTCAACCGAGCGCACCCCGCTTACCGGCGCGCTCTGGCCTCGCGCTCCATCGGCTATCACATCGCCCTGGCGGTCGCCATGGCGCTGGCTCCATTGGCAGTGGAAGCGGTTAACGAACATCGCTTCGTCACCGCGTTTCTGTCGCGCTGGGGGGCGGTGATCGATAAGCCCAGTGCGCGCAGCCGAACTAGGGCGTAGAGCAGAAGAGCGATGTTACGTGGTTCTCTTCCAGACAAATTTTTCTTGACAGGTTTAACTCAGGGCACTAACTTCGAATATCGGCTACGTCCCCGAACGCGAAAGGAAGCAATCCAATGGACAACTCATTTCCCATCATCGATGCCGACGCCCATGTAATCGAAACCGAGCATACTTGGGATTATCTGGACACATCCGAACGCAAGTATCGTCCGATGCTGTTCTCCACGCCCGGGGACGCGACGCGCCAGTATTGGGTGATCGACGATAAGATCGCTGGTTTCCGTTTTCTCACGCTCAACGAGCGCGAGCTCCACGAATTCGCCGAGCGTGCCGGGCGAAATTTCGAGACGCCCCAGGCCGCCCGCGAACTAGACGATGTCGATTTGCGCCTAAAGCACATGGACGAACTGGGCATCGACGTGCAGGTGCTGCACAACACTTTTTGGATCGAGCGCATCACCGCCAGACCCGCAGCCGAAGTCGCCCTGTGCCGTAGTTGGAACCGATGGTTGGCGGATATTTCCAAAAAAAGCAGGGGCCGCTTGTTTTACTCCTGCGTGGTGCCGGCGATGAACGTCGACGAAGCGATCGAGGAGGTCAAGTTCGCCAAAGAGAACGGCGGCGCGGCCGTTTGTATGCGTCCGCTGGAAGGCGACCGCCATCTCTCGGACCCCTATTTTTATCCGCTCTACCAGGCCGCCAGCGATCTGGACATGTCCATCGCAGTTCACATTGCCAACGGCAATCCTGAAAATGCCGATCTCTATCGCCTGGCGCCCGCCGGCCGCTTCGCCCAATTCCGCGTCCCCACCGTGACCGCCTGCTTCGATGTCATCATGAGCGAACTGCCAAAAGTGTTTCCGAAGCTCCGCTGGGGCTTTATCGAAGCGTCGGCCCAATGGGTGCCCTGGATTTATCGTGAAGCGGCGATCCGCTACCGAGCCGGAGGCAGGACTTTCCCGCAAAACGTCTTCGAGGAATACAATATTTTCGTCACCTGCCAGACCAACGACGATATCCCGTACATCGTCCGCTGCGCCGGCGAGAATAGATTGGTGATCGGCACCGACTACGGCCACACCGATCCCTCCAGCGCGGTGACGGCGTTAAATGAATTTCAGAGGATGGAAGGTTTAGATTCAGCCGTTAAAGAAAAGATCCTGTCCCACAACGCCAAGGCGTTGTACGGGCTGTAAGTTGGACCATCTGGCGAGAGTCTTAGCCAGGGGAATTTTCCCTACGCACGAAGGGCCAGAGAGAATAACAAGACGTCCCTTTCGATCATCCGCCATGTGTGCATCCTCCGTTCGCGGCGTGTCGAACGTGGCGTCGAGCGGCGCCCGAAGGCGTCGCCTTAAAAGCAATGGTTAGAGCAACCGTTTACTTCGGCACATCTTCTAACCGGATACCGCGACCGGCTCTCAAGCTTTTGCGCGCCTGTTCAATGCGCGGCAGGAAACGCGGATCGTTTTCAAGCTTGTAACCAAACCACTCGCCCTCTGACTCGAATCCGATCAGGACACCAGCAGGCTTTCCATGCCGAGTTATGACAATCTCCTGCTTCTCCGCCTCGCGCAGAAATCGCGAAAGATCATCTTTGATTTCGGACAAAGGGACTTCTTTTATTCGGGCTTTCCGAACTGCTCCAGCCATATTGCAGCCTCCGATTTGGGGACAATAGCCAAGACTTCAACGGACTCGCCTGACACTTCGTAGAAAACTCGAACCTCGCCAACACGAAGTCGATATTGCGGTCGCGCTAGGCCGCGCAACCGCTTGATCCTAGCGCTTCAGCGAAGGGGACATCGCGGCGGCGCGGAAGGCAAAAGGGAATTGATCCTCGGAACAGACCTAATAAGCTAAAAGTCGACTTGACCCCTTTCGCCTTGGACCCCTTTCGCCTTGGTGTCTCCGTGTTTGTTCCACCGTCTGGCACTAAACCAAACTTCAAAGTCTCCTTCTGTCTCCGCAACCTTTTCCCTCACATAGGCGTTTGCGTCCGGGTCATGCTGGATTTTGAAGAGGGCTGCTTTCGCGCTCGATAGCGCGGCTGTGTTGGCTCCGGGCCCACAATCGATTATGTTCTCCAA
>DASWHT010000031.1:0-5234 GCA_036398075.1 Binatia bacterium
GATGACGTATTCCTTTTCGAAATAATCGTACTCGTCGTCGGTGAGCGAGGAGAGTTTCACCAGTCCTTCGATAAAGTAGTCGTCGAGTTCGACGAAGAAGCCGAAATTAGCCAGGCTGTTGATGAAGCCGGTGAACTCTTCACCTATCTTGTTCATCATGAACTGGGCTTTCTTGAGATCGACCATTTCGCGCTCTGCGTCCATGGCGTGGCGCTCCCGTTCGGACGTATGTCTGCCGGCTTCCTGTAAATAACGGAGCAGGTCATCGCGTTCGTTGGGTTTGAGTTTCTCTCCCTGCAGCGCTTTGTCCAACATCCGGTGCACGATCAGGTCGGGATAGCGCCGAATCGGCGAGGTGAAATGAGTGTAGCATGTCGAAGCCAAGCCGAAGTGACCGATGTTCTCCGGCTGGTAAATCGCCTGCTTCATGGAGCGCAGCAGCACGCGGTTGAGCAAACGCTCTTCGGGTTTGCCGCGCGCGGATTCCAATAATCTTTGAATATCCAGCGGCGCGATTTTTTCTTTCTTCACCGCCAAGCGGTAACCCAGGGTGAGAAGAAACGGCGCGATGGCTTCCAAAGCTTCTTCGTCGGGTCCCGCGTGCACGCGGTAAAGCAGGGGAAGATCGTTGTCTCTCAAGCGGCGCGCAACGGCTTCGTTGGCGGCGATCATGAATTCTTCAATAATGCGGTGCGCGATGTTGCGCTCGGCGCGCACGATATTCTCCGGCATGCCTTGAAGATCGAGTATGATCTCCGCTTCGGGCAAATCGAAATCGAGATTGCCTCTTTTCCGCCGCTGTTCATAAAGCAGCAGCGCTACCTCTTCCATCAGCTTGAACTGCTCCACCAGATCGTTGTAGCGCGCCCGGCATTCGGCGTCCCTATCGACGAGAATCTTGCGCACTTCGGTGTAAGTCATGCGCGCGCGGCTGCGGATTACGGAGTCAAAAAATCGGCTGCCAATCACTTCGCCTTGCAAATTGATTTTCATGCAGGCGGTCTTGGTCAACCGGTCTTCATCGGGATTCAGGCTGCAGATGCCGTTGGAGAGCGCTTCGGGAAGCATGGGGATTGCCCGACCCGGAAAATAAACGCTGGTGCCGCGAGCGTAGGCTTCTTGATCCAGTGCGGTGTCCGGCCTGACGTAATGGGCGACATCGGCGATGGCAACGAACAGCTCGTAATGATCGTCTTGCCGGCGCGCGAAAACCGCGTCGTCGAAGTCGCGGGCCGTCTCGCCGTCGATGGTTACGATGGGCAGGTCGCGCAGGTCGGCGCGGCGCGCGACTTCCTCGGCGCCAATGGCAAACGAGCTTGAGGCGATTTCCCGGTGCACGGCTTCGGGAAACTTCGTCGTCAGGCCGTAGCGAAAGATCACCGACTGAGCTTGCACTTCGGGGTCGTCCGGGCTGCCTATGACTTGCAGCAGCTCTCCCTCCGGCGGCGACAGCGCGGTGCCGTATTTGGCAATCTCCGCCGCGATGACCTGGCCCTTTTCGGGCTTGGCGCCGCTTGTCCTAAGCGGGATGGCGCTGGCAACTCGCGGGTCCATTGGAATCAGATAGCCCTTGCCGGCGAATTCATCATAGGTGCCGATCAGCCGTTTTTGCGCGCGCTCGACGATCTGCGCAATGTGAGCTTCGGTTGCGCCCCGTCGTTTGCGGTCCACGCGCACCATCACCCGGTCGCCGTGCATGACGCGGCGCATCTCGCGGCGGTTGATATAAATGTCTTCGGCGTCTTTGTCATCCGGGATGAGAAAACCATAACCGTCTGGATGGGCATGGATTCTTCCAATTGCCAGGTTTTGGCTATCGGGGAGGCCGTAGTGGTTTTTTTTCAATCGTACCAGCCGGCCTTCGCGGCAGAGGTTTCGCAGAGCATCGATAACGCTCTGAAGTTCGTCCGGCGGAAAGCCGCCGCGTCTGTGGATCTCCGCGGGCGTCAAACGCAACCTGGGCTTGTTGGCGAGGAGGTTTAGAATCTTGCGGCGAGCGTTGTCATCTTGCGGTTGTCCGTCTGGGTTCATCGATGGAGCATGAATCGCTTCGCGGGAGTTTGCAATCAACGAGGGGGAAAACGTCGGGGTAATGGAGTAATGGAGTGGTGGAGTGATGGAGTGATGGGCGGTATATAGAACAGCACTCCACTACTCCAACACTCCAGCACTCCAACTCTTTGCTTCTTCCCGGAGCTCCGTCATGAACCAGTCATCGGCCATGTCGGCCGGCGGCGGGATCTCTTGCAGCGGAATGTCTTTTTTGAGGGATTCCAGAATCGCACGGGCCGTATCGGCGAAATCGCGCATCGCCAAGAGCACGATCACCGCGCTCTTGCGGTCGACGGTGCGGATGATGCCGACTTCCTCGTAGGACTCGAAAACGAACTTGACGTACGCGATATGCTCGGGCGGCGTGGCCAGATAGAAGAGCTGTAGATCGGTCATGGCCGTGTGTCAGCGGCGCAGCAACCGGTCGAGGGAATCGGGCAGCCAATTTTTTCCGCTTCGTTCTTCTCGTCCCGTAACGTCGTCGCCGCGTTGCCAGGTGCCCCAGCGAAAGGCCTGGGCCAGAGCGCGATTTTCCGGGCGGATTTTAATATTGGGCAGCTTGCCGTCGAGCCGGAAGGAGACCGCGAGGCGGCCCTTGCGATCGAGAAAGTAGCGGATCGCACCGTATTCGCGGCGCAGCTCCCGGGTGATGCTCGGCGAAAAGACGAGGAGCCCGTTCCATTGCGTCGCGCCGTCGATGCCGATCCAGCCGGCGCCGCTAATCTCATATTCGGGAGTGGATAACAAGAGGTCGTCGGTGCGGACGCGTTGCGCCTCGACGGTCAGCGTGGCTCTGAAATCTTCCACCGGCGTATCCTCCCGCTTGACGACGGCCGCGAGGTTTTCCGAAACGCGCTCAGCCGCTTTGCCGCTCTGCCCATGGCCGCCGCCACTGCGATAAAAAAGCCGCGCAATCAAGTTGAAGTCTTTAATCGTGCCGCTGCGTATCACCGCTGCTCCTGATCCTTTGAGTGATGGACGGAGCGTCTCGCCGGGCGGCGCGCGGGCGTCAAATTCGCCGCGAAAGTCGAGTTGTCCAGCGAACCGGTCTTTTAAGTCCGGCGCCAATTGCTTCAATACTTCATTCAAGCTCAGCGCGTCGAGGCGCGGCGCAAGCCGAAAGCTGGGCGCTTGTCCGGCGCCGAAGTTCCAAGCGCCGCCGCCGCGCAATTCCCCGTTAAAAGCGCCAACGCGAAGTTCTTTGAAGCTGACTTCCGCGGGCGACCACGCTATGTCCGTTCGCAGGTTTCGATACGGGATATTCTGGAACGTACCTTCCGAGGAGGAGAGAGTTCCCTGGAGACGCTGTAAGTTATCGTCGAAAATCATTTCTCCGCTGGCAACGACATTTTTGAGGCGCCCGGCGGCGGCGCCGGCGGGGAGAGGGATGTCCGTCAAATTCAGGTCAGGCGAGCGCAGCGTGTACCGTCCACTGAGCCGATTCAGGTCGGCGATATCGAGGGCGGCGTTCACCGCCGACGAGCCGAGACGAAAGGAAAGATTTTGCGCGCGCGCGTGGTTCCCGTAAAATGACACCAATCCATTGAGATGATCGACCGTTCTACCGCTCGCTTTGTGGCGCAGAGTGACCTGGACTAGATTCAAGGCGCCGCGAGCCGCCCAACCGTTGACTGGCGACGCCATATTCTTTTCGAGCAATAAGTTGTAGTCAACGTTGCCGGCGAACCCATCAAAGGTTGGCGACGCCAGGAGCGGGTCCAAAGATTTGAGCGAGCCTTGGCCGGCGCTAAGCTTTATCGACAGCCGTGGCGCTTGACCTTGCGTCAGCGCGCCGGAAATAAGCATTTTCGCGTCCCCCAGATTGATCTCCGAGGGATAGAGCGCGAAGCCGCCCTCGTGTCGAGAAATCTGCGCGCGCAACTCCGCTGGTTTGCCGGCCGGTTTATGAAACCAACCGGGGAGCCGAAACTCGCTCCTTTCTGCTTCGACCAGGGCGCCCATGCGCAGCTGGTTCCAGGTTCCTTCAAAGCGGCTGTAAACGTTCACCGACCCGTCAGTCGCGAAATCGGCGGGCAGCGATTGCCGGAGCAGCGGCAGGCTGTGGAACTGTGACAAACTGATGGCAGTCAAGGTCAGTTTTCCGGCGATGGGTGCGTCCGCCCAGTCGCGGTTTTGGGTGAATTCGGCCTTGCCTTCGAGAACGGCGTTGTAATCGGAAGAACCCAAAAAAGGGACTTTCAGCGTGATGCCGGTAAAGCGGGGTTGTTGCAACGTGCCTGAAAGTTTTGCTTGAAGGTACATGGGGCCGGTGATATCGAGCTCTCGAGGAATACGGTCGCGCAGAAAGGGGATGGCGCGGGCGAGCGTCGGTAAATACAAAGAGTCAAATCGCATTTCCAGATTGACCGGTTGCTGCGACCAGTTTCGCCCGAGCGTGGGACGGCCCATCTCGCCTTCAATGTGCAGATCGCGGCCCAATCCCTCCGCAAGGGATGCTGCCAGTTTGATTTTTGCTCGCGCCGCAAGATCCAGTCCCCCGACGTCCAGATCGATTTTCTTGATTTGCAACGCCGCCGGCGCGCTGATTGAGCGGTCGATAAAATCAATGCGGCCGTCGACCACTCTGAGCCGCGTAATTTGAAAACTCACCGAAGAGCTTCTTCTTTCCGTCGAACCTGTGCGCAGCCTGGGAAACGCCGCCAGTTCTTTCTTGCGACTCGCCAACGCGGTGACGTTCAAGAGCCCGTCTTCGTTGGTGATGATCTGAAATTCGGGTTGGGTAAAAGTGAGCGCATTGATCACGAGGCGGCCGAGGCACAGGTGCCATAAGCTCGCGCCCAGTCGTAGTTCTCGCGCTTGAACGAAGGGAGTGGCGGCGAACGCCGGGTTGTCGGCGATGCGAAAATCCTTCGCCGTGAAGCCGATGCCGCCCCACAGACTCGCTTCCACCGCTTCGAAGCTGGCATCGTCGCCGAGCAGCTTTTTTAGCTCCCGCTGCACTTCCCCGCCTCGCTTGTGGGCCATAGCGCTAAGGGAAAACAAAACCGCGGCGCCCGCGACGGCCAGCAGCGCGAGTGCGACGACCACGCGCCTTCGAGAAATTTTCATAGCGCCTTATCGAGACCTAACTCGGCAGAGCCAAACCAAAGCGAAAAGATTTAACCACAAAGGGCACAAAGAAGAGGGGATTCACCACGAAGGCACGAAGGACACGAAGGGTT
>DASWHT010000032.1:0-8117 GCA_036398075.1 Binatia bacterium
CTCATCAAGCAACGGCTCAATCTCGACGAGCTCTTCGCGCGAGAAACGGTGGAAGCGTTTAAGATATGAACCTAACCACAAAGTGCCCAGCGCGGCGGAGCCGGAACCAAAGAGAAGAAAAAAGATTTAACCACAAAGCGCACAGGAAGAGGGGACTCACCACGAAGGCACCGCCCTTGCTCGGGCATGTTCCAAACGTTCAAATCGTTCAATATGTTCAAGTTGTTCAACGCAACCCATCCGGCTCGGACGGCTTGAACGTTTTGAACGGCTTGAACTACTTGAACCGGCTGCGCTCAGTAATCAATGCGCCCTATGCGTTCTTTGCGGTTAAATCTTCCGATTCATTTTACCGGTAATCCCGCATTCCCCACGGGGTGAAGACCATGATCATTGTCGGCGCCGGCAGCGCCGCCTTGCTGAAGGTGTAACTATGGGTCGAGAGGTACTTGTGCGGGAAGCCTTTTACGAACATATCCAAAAGCGCGGTGTTTTCTCGGTAATGCATGGGAATCGCGATCTTCGGCTTCAATTGTTGTAAGACTTCCCGCGCGGTGTCCGGTGGCATTGTAAAGGTGCCGCCGATGGGGATCATGGCAATATCGACCTTGCCAAACGCTTTGATTTGCTCCTCGGTTAGCTTGTGCGCGAGATCGCCCAGGTGGGCTATGCAAATCGTGCCGAGATCGAAGACAAACGCCGCGCCCTTCAGAGCGTTACCGAACTGTTGCTGGTAAACGGGCACGCTGTAAATCAGCACGTCGCCCACCGTGGTGCTGATCTTGTTCCACTCGGCGCCGTAGTTGGCGAGGCCGCGCAATACGACCGGATTGCCCTGGGCAAGCTCGACGTAGTTGTGATTGGGATGCTCGCGCCCGATGGTGACGGCGTGGGGTGTTACTTTCGGTGTTGGATAAAAGCCCGGCGCTACCGGATCGGTGATGATGCGCGTCCCTTTGCTTGAGGTGATCTGAAAAAAATTGTGGCCGAAGAATTCAACCGTGACGTCCGGTTGGGCGGCGTAGGCAGGACGGAAAACGCCGCCGGCGACGTCGAGCTCGCGGCAGGCCGAGCGTGCCGCCCCCGCGCTTAGAAAAGATAGCAGGACGACTCCGACGGCGAGGGTTGCTTTCATACTATTTATGTATAAAAGTGCATTCGGATATTTCACCACGAAGGACACGAAGAAGAATTTTGGATTGGGGATTTCGGATTGCGGATTTTTCAACTTCGTGCTCTTCGTGCCCTTCGTGGTGAATTCCCAACTCTGAGACCTCCGTGCCTCTGCGGTGAATATTCTCTTCTGCTTCGTGCTCTTCGTGGTGAACCTTCTCTTCCCTATGCGTTCTTTGCGGTTAAATGTTTTCTATGAAACTCGCAATTTGAACTGGTCGGCCTTGAAAAAATCAGCGATATAGTCCGAGCCGGGTTGTCGCATGAGATTCTCGGCGGTGTCCACCTGTTCGAAGCGCCCTTCGCGCATGACCGCTATACGGTCGGCGAGCGCGATGCCATCGGCCAAATTATGCGTCACGTAGATCGTCGTGAGCTTGTTTTCCTTGTGAAACTTCATGATTTCGCTGCGCATGCGTAGCCGGTTCGGCGGATCGATGTTGCTCAGCGGCTCGTCCATGAGCAGAATCTGCGGCGAAGTCGCCATTGCCCTGCCCAGCGCGACGCGCTGCTGCTGGCCGCCGGAAAGCTCGCTCGGTTTGCGCTTATACTGGCTCTCCTCGATACCGACCCGCCGGGCGATGGGCCGCAGAAACTCGCCGATCCTGTCGGCGGTCCATTTGCGAACCTTTAGGGGCAGCGTCAGATTGGTATAACTCTTTTCATCGAACACCGTCATGTGTGGCCAGAGGGCGTAATTCTGAAAGATCAACTGCACGTTGCGCTTGCCCACGGGAACATCGTTGACCGGCACGCCGCCGATAAATATGGTCCCGCCGTCGGGAGTCTCCAGTCCCGCGATCAGCCTGAGCGTGGTTGTCTTGCCGCAACCGCTTTCGCCGACGATCACCAAGAACTCGCCGCTTTGCACGTCGAGATTCGCGCCGTTGACGGCTTTGACCGAGCCGAAGTATTTGGTAACGCCGCGCAGGGATAGTGAAACCATAGACGGTATGCTAGTAGAGCACGGGTTAAAAGACAATCTGAATTTTCGCGCAGCGAGACTAGGCAAGAACGCCGTTCTTGGATATGATGATGGCGGTAATGAAATTCTCAATGAGGGTTCAAATCGTTCAAAACGTTTTGAACGGCTTAAACGGCTTGAACGTTTCGAACTCTTCACTTACTTCGGAGGTGGGCAATGGATAGGTTGCTTGGACCGGAAGCGCTAATCGACAATCTGCAAGAGACTCTGCGCCAGCGCCATCCCAGGCCTCATCCCGTTCGCCAGCTATTGCTGAGCGGCCGGCTGACCAAGGAGCAACTCCAAGGGTGGGCGCGCAACCAGTTTCACGAGTTTCGCAACATCCATCGTTTTTTTGGCGTGCGTTATCAGAAATGTCCGATCCCTGAGTTGCGCAGAATGCTCCTTGAAAACATGGTGGAAGAAGAGGGCGAGGACCTGTTCGGCGGAAAATATCCCAGCCACCCCGAACTCTGGGTGCAGTTCGCCGAAGGTCTCGGCATTGCCCGGGACGATATTTTAAATTACGAACCGCTGCCGGGAATACGCGCCGCGCTGGAAATGTATGTGTCGCTGGTTCAACAAAGCCATTGGGCAGTGGCCATCGGCACCGGATTGGTTTTCGAGGGAGGCGGACCAAAGCGGATGAAAGAAGAGCGCGAGGCCTTGGAAAAATATTACCCGTGGATTCCCCAACCTTGTTTGGATTTCTTCCGCGCCCACGAATATCACGACGAAGGCCACGGCAATATGGTGATTGACGTCATCAAGCAACACTGCATGGAAGAGCAGCTGCAACATGAAATGCGCGCCGCGGTAAGACAACGAGCGGACATCATGTGGCTGCAAAACGATTGCATCTATAATGCCTTCGTCCGGCCGCAGTTGCCGGCGGAGACGATTCGGGAAATCGAAGGGCGGTTGGAATAGGTTTCTCGGTTCAAGGTTCAAAGTTCAAGGGTTCAAGAAAGCTGCGTGAATTCGACCATGCCCGATAGAGTTATCGACCTTCGCAGCGATACTGTGACCAAGCCTTCGCCGGCTATGCGGCGCGCGATGGCGGCGGCGGAGGTCGGCGACGATGTTTACCTCGAAGATCCGACCGTCAATCGGTTGCAAGATCGAGCCGCGGAAATTTTTGGCCGCGAAGCGGGATTGTTCGTGCCGTCGGGCTCCATGGGTAATCTCGCTTGCATCATGGCGCAAACTCAGCGCGGACAGGAAGTGATCTGCGAAGCGGCGGGACATGTCTACAACTACGAGATGGCTTCGATGTCGGCCCTGGGCGGAGTGTTGCCCCGCTTGATTGCCACCGAAGACGGGATCATGAGCTGGGAGCAAATAGCTCCCGCCATTCGCGAAAAAGCGTATTATCGTCCGCAAAGCGCGCTCGTCGCATTGGAGAATACCCACAACATGGCCGGCGGCACGGTTTATCCAACCGCTGTCGCCGAGGAAATATGCGAACGAGCCCACGAAGCCGGGCTGCGAGTTCACCTCGATGGCGCCCGGATTTTCAACGCCGCGGCGCATTTAGACCAGACGGTGGCGGAGATAACACAAAAGTTCGATTCAGTGCAATTCTGTCTTAGCAAAGGCTTGGGTGCCCCCGTGGGTTCGATGATCGTGGGCAAGCGCGAATTCATCGAGCGCTGTCGCGCCGTTCGCAAGATGCTCGGCGGTGGCATGCGCCAGGTCGGCGTGCTAGCGGCGGCGGGAATCGTCGCGCTGGAAGAAGGACCGAAGCTATTGTCCGCCGATCATGAGAATGCCCAGATACTTGCCCGCGGATTGGCCAAAATTCCGGGCGTCCGGATCGGCCCGGCGAAGGTTCAAACCAATATCGTCATGTTCGACGTGAGCAAGACCGCCTTGAGCCCCGCGACACTGGTCGACAGACTCGGGCGGCGGGGCGTGCTCAGCGGCGCCATCGATGCGGCGCGCGTCCGTCTGGTCACCCATCGTGACGTGAGCCGCGCCGATTGCGAACGGGCCGGGGCTATTCTCAGCGAAGTACTGGGCGCGGGATATTAGCTGGGATTATCACAAGTTTGGCGCCCAACGAGTAAAACTCTCCGATGGTGGTTCGACATGCTCACCACCCTGAGCAAAATCGAAGGGCGAGCAATGGGCCTGCGGCTAGTGGTTCAAAGTTCAAGGTTCAATGTTCATTGTATTCGGACCTTTTACGAACGGCATGAGCCCAATCCCTAACTTTGAACCTTGAACGTTGAACCGTGAACCGCACGGCTCTTCGCCCCTTGAATCGAGCGCAGGGCATCTTCGGCAGCGATGCGACCGATGGGCCCCGTTGCAAAGCAGGCTTGCATCACTTTTTTATTCGAGTCGATGATGAAGCCGGTGGCGTGGACGATGCCCCGGCGTTCTTCCCAGTAAGCGCCGACCTTGTCCGCGTCCTCCGGCACTTTCAATCCGTAGCCGATGGGGAAGGCCGCGCCGGACTTCTCAATCATCTCCTTGGCTTGGTCGAGCGGGTCGACGGATAGGGCAATGACGTCGACGTTTTCTTTCTTGAACTCGACGATTTG
This sequence comes from Binatia bacterium, assembly GCA_036398075.1. Taxonomy (GTDB): domain Bacteria; phylum Desulfobacterota; class Binatia; order UBA9968; family UBA9968; genus DATACQ01. Next base: position 4,687 of record DASWHT010000032.1, read on the forward strand.
CGCTTGATAGTCGGCCAACTGCCGAACGCAATAGGGTCACCAGACGCCGCGGTAAAAGATGATGACCGCGTAATCGCCTTTGAGATCGGCGGGGATATTCATTGTCCGACCGTCCGAGATGGGGACCCTGAAGTTTGGAAACAAGTCGCCGGGATTGAGTTGTTTTGCCATTTGCTTTCTTTCCCCTCCTTAACCGTCTTAACGATTCTGCTGAAAATTCCTAGGAATGCTTCGACTAGGCTCATACTTCGGCAAGCTCAGTAGAACGGAAAATCTCCATGATTTCGACCGCTCCTCCGTTCGTTCCTTCGATAAACTCAGGACGGGCTCTGAGGCTCTCGAAGGATGAACGGAGGGTTTTTCAGCAGAATCCCTAACCGTACGTGACCCTTCGGCGGGCACAGGGTGAACGGAAGGGAGGTTCTTTGTTAAATCCGAATTCCGTTCGTGCCGAGCTAGTCGAAGCACTCTCAGTGTTTATCCAGCCAAGCCAAGTAGTTTCGCTGCGTTGGCGCCGAAGATCTTTTGTTTGTCTTCATCGGAAATCTTCAACTGTTTCACCGTATTCACGGCCCGCACTAGGGGTATCGGCACCGGTGGTGAGTCGCTGCCGAAGACGACCCGGTCGACGCCAATGGTGTCGATGGCGCATTGCACCGCCGGTGGATGATAGCAGACGGTGTCGAAATAAAGTTGTTTCATGTAAGACGCCGGCGGGCGGGTCATGACATCCGGCTCCCAGGGACCGAAGCTGTCATCCTTTCTGAGTTCATAGCCGAAGCCGTAACGTCCCGGCAGCATGGCCAGCGCGCCGCCGACATGGGCGCAGACCATCCTTAATTTCGGAAATCGTTCGAAGCCGCCGGTGAAGATAAAGCGGGTCAGCGACAGCGTCGTGTCGAAGGGCCGGCCGAGCATCTCCGGCAGGCGGAATATCTCCATCTTCTCGTTGCCGATGGTGAACTTGGGGGGGTGAACGAAGACCGGAACGTTGAGCTCGCTAACCAGCTCGAAGAACGGCGTTGCCCGCGGCGAGTCGAGATACTCGCCGTTGGTGCTCGAGTTGATCATGATGCCCTTGAGCTTGTAGTCGCGGATGGCCTTTTCGGTCTCCCTAAGAATCTGCCCGCTGTCGAACGGCACCGAGCAAGCCAGGCCGAGCAAACGCTTGGGATGCTTGGCCGTTAACTCGGCGGCATGCTCGTTGAACTCGCGCACGACCTTCAACGGATCGTAGCCCTCCGGCGAGCGAATCCAGTTGTTGCCGAAGACGGTGACGTCCACCCCGGCTTTGTCTTGTTCCTCGAACAGACCCGGCAAATCAAAAATCGACTTGGGCGACTTCGGGTGGTACCAGCTCTGCGGCACTAAATGTGCGTGACAGTCGATGATCATGCGTTTTCTCCTTAAGCGCGACAATATGTGGCGAATGAGTATGAAGTCAAATATGCGCGCGGCGGATGGGTCAGATCGTCATGTTTCTGTCGTACTCAAAGACTAACTGAGCGTATCTTTTCGGATCGCTGAGCTCCGCGCCCTTCCTTTGGTAAACTGAATTGCACCATGTTAGTTAGCGTACCATGAGCCGCACAAAGATACAGATGGAACGACTGATCCGCGGCGCCATGGGAGAGGTCAAAGCGGATCTCGTCATCACTGGCGGGAAGCTCGTCAATGTTTACTCCGGCGAAATCCTCGATAGGATGGAAATCGCCGTTCTCGACGGGCGTATTTGCTATGTCGGCCCCAGTGCGAGGCACACCCGCGGGGACGGGACGGAGATTCTTTCTGCGGCCGGGCTTTACGTCTCTCCGGGCTTCATCGACGGCCATACTCACATCGGCCACTATTGCCGGCCCTTCGAGCATCTTCAATCCTATGTTGCCCGCGGCACCACCGCCCTGGTCGCCTCCTGCGATGAGTTATCGACGGTCTTCGGTTATCGCGGCCTGAAGCTTTTCCTGGACGAAGTCGAGAAACATCCGCTCCGGGTCTACACGTTGGTCTCGATGGTGGCGCCGCAGGACCCGCTCTTGTGTAGCACAGCGACTTTTACCAACGCGGAGATCGCCGAGGCGCTCGCCGACCCGCGAGTGCTCGGCATGGGAGAGGTCGTTTCCTGGTTGCGCCTATTGCAATGCGATGAGGAAATCCTCGAGCGATTGGAACTGGCGAATCGCAACGGCCAGATCATTCACGGCCACACTGCCGGCGCGCGGGATCAAAAATTGTGCGCGGTTGCCGCAGTGGGGATTTCCTCATGCCATGAGCCGATTCGTTTCGAGGACGCCATCGAGCGGCTGCGGCTTGGTTATTGGACGATGCTGCGCGAAGGATCGTTACGGCAAGATTTGGCGGAAACTTTGCCGCAGTTGGTAGCCTGGGGAGTAAATCTTCAGCGTCTGATTCTCGTCACGGACAGCATGACACCGGACGACGTGGCGGAGTGCGGCCATATGGATCACGTCGTGCGCCGGGCCATCGCGCTAGGATTAACGCCCATGCAAGCGATTCAATCGGTAACGCTCAACCCGTCAGTCTATTCGGGCCTGGAGCAAGAAATCGGCGGTATCGCGCCGGGGCGCCGGGCGGATCTAATATTTTTGGAGTCCCTTGAAGAGTGTGCCGTCAAGGACGTGTGGATTGGCGGAGAGCATGTGGCCGCGGATGGCCGATCGCTGGTGCATGCGGCGCCGATAACCTGGCCGGCAGACATGGGCCATTCCCTGCGGCTCATGCCTGCCGCGACCGCGGACTCGTTTAAAATCGCCGCGCCCGCGCTCGCTCCGAAGATCAGGGTCATGAGCCTGATCAATCAAACCATCACCACGGAACGACTCGTCGAAGTCAATGCCGCGTCGGGTTTCGTCCAAGCCGATCTTCGCGCTGATTTGTTAAAAGTCGCAATGTTCGACCGCCACCACAAAGGCGGCAAGATCGCCTTTGGCCTTTTGCAGGGATTCGGCGCCCGCGTGGGAGCCGTGGGGCTGACGACCAACTTGGATGAGAATACGCTGATGGTCGTTGGCGCCGACGACGCGGACATGGCGCTGTGCGCCAACGCCCTGATCGAATGCGGCGGCGGCATCGCCATCGCGCACAACGGAGCGATCGTCGAAAAAGTCGATTTTATTATTGGTGGTATTTTTTCCCTCGAGCCTTGGCAAAGCGTGGGGCGCAGGCTGGGGCGGATTCAGGATCGATTGAGGGAAATGGGCTCGCCGTTCGCCAGGCCCATTTTTGCCTTGATTTTTTTGCCCTTCGTTACCCTGCCTTCGCTCAGGATCACGGCGCGCGGGCTGGTTAACGCAAAGGAGCGGAAAATCGTTTCCTTATTCGTCGATTGAGCTGTTCAGGATACGCTCTCTTTCTTAATTTCCTGACGGATCGGCAGGACCCGGCCTTCGATTTTTTTCATCGAGATATGTCCT
>DASWHT010000033.1:0-6653 GCA_036398075.1 Binatia bacterium
CGTCCAAAGAGTCGCCTTCTTCAAGGTAATCGACAAGAATTTGCACGGGGACGCGGGTACCTGCAAAGACGGGAGTCCCGCTCAGCCGATCCGCAGAAGTCGTAATCAATGGGTCAGGAACCGACATCTCTTTGTTCTCCACGGGAAAAAATCTAGCACAAAATCGCCCGGCTAGCTAACTAGAGAGTGCACAGGTCTGCGAATGACAACGTTTTGACTTCATAGAACGAGTGGATTTTCCTCGGTTTCCAACTCCTTGTCAAACCTTTTCAAAAACTGCTCATACCCTTCGTGCCTTCGTGGTGAGTCCGTATGAGTCCCATGGTTTTTGTTCGTTGACTCTGCGCCGACCTTCGCGTAATTTTGCGATAATGATCGTCGGCGTACCCAAGGAAATCAAAACCGAAGAAAACCGCGTCGCCGTCACGCCCACCGGAGTTGCCGCTTTTGCCGCCCGCAGCCATAAAGTCCTGGTGCAGAAGGGCGCCGGCGCGGGCAGCGGCTTTACCGACCGGGCATACGAAGGCGCGGGCGCGACGCTCACTGATGGCGCCGCGGAAATCTGGGCGCAGTCGGAATTGATCATGAAGGTCAAGGAACCGCAGCCCAGTGAGTTTCAATTCTTGCGGCCGCGGATGATACTGTTCGCCTATTTGCATCTCGCCGCCAATGAAACCGTGACCCGCGTTCTCCTGGAGAAAAAAGTCACCGCTATAGCCTACGAGACCATCCAACTCGAAGACGGCTCCCTGCCGCTGCTGGCGCCGATGAGTGAGATTGCCGGACGACTGTCCCTTCAAGTCGGCGCCTGGTGCTTACAGGCGGAGAACGGCGGCCGCGGCATTCTTTTGGGCGGCGCCTCGGGCGTTCGCCCCGGCAACGTCGTGATCCTCGGCGCCGGCATTTCCGGCACCGCGGCATGCCAAGTAGCCGCCGGCATGGGCGCCTATGTGACCATTCTCGACGTCAATCCCACCAAGCTGCGCTACGTTCACGATATCCTCGGCGGCCACGTAACGACGCTGATGTCCAACCGCGCCAATATCGAAGAGGCAGTCGTAGACGCCGATCTCATCATCGGTTCGGTGCTGATACCCGGCGCGCAGGCGCCCAAACTCATTTCCCGGGCGCTCGTCAAAAGGATGAGGCCCGGCACTGCCTTCGTCGATATTTCCATCGATCAAGGAGGCTGCGCCGAGACTTCACGCCCAACCAGCCATCGCGAACCGGTTTACCTTGAAGAGGAAGTAGTCCATTATTGCGTGACAAATATGCCGGCCATCGTGTCCAACACTTCGACCCATGCGCTGACCAACTCGACTTTCTCCTACGGACTGCAACTTGCAAACCGGGGCTTTCCCCAGGCGCTGGTAAGGGACAAAGCGCTGGCCAAGGGGCTCAACACATTTGACGGGAAGGTAACTCATGAAGGAGTCGCCAACGCGTTTAACCTTCCCCTCGCTTCCATAGAGGAGGTAATTGGAACGTGAGACTGGTAACGCGGGCAGACTTCGATGGGCTGGTTTGCGGCGCCCTGATTACGAAGTTTGAGAAAATCGATGCCTATCTCTTCGTCGAGCCAAAGTTCATGCAGGACGGCCTGGTGGAGGTTCGCAACGGCGATGTTATCGCCAATCTTCCCTACCATCCGAACTGCACCCTGTGGTTCGATCATCATATCACGAACACGATGCCGGAGTTCGACCGGCCGATCATGCCGGGCAAAGGCGGCTTTCGCCTGGCGCCCAGCGCCGCGCGGGTGGTTTACGAGTACTACATGGAGGCCGGCAATAGGCATAAGGCAACCGGCAAGAGCGACGGCGAGGAGGGAGAATTATTCCTCGCGTCGGAAAGAATCAAGTTCCTGCTCCAGGACGCGGACAAGATTGACGCCGGGCAATTGACCCGCGAAGACGTACTCAATCCCCAAGGCTACGTGCTGGTCTCGATGACCACCGATGGCCGCTACTCGGAGGACGAACCCTATTGGTTGCGAATCATAGAGCTTTTACGCGACAAAAGCCTGGAAGAAACGATGGACGACGCCGAAGTCAAACGCCGATGTCAAAAAGTGCTCGCATTCCAGGAAAAGCTGCGCGCGATCCTGCTGGCAAACACCACTGTCAAACGCAACGTCATCTACGTGGATCTGCGGCAGGTGCACGACCTACCCGACGGCAACCGATTTCTATTGTTTACTCTCTTTCCCCAGGGCAACATCGCCGTGAAGGTTTCCTACGACACCCAACGCGCGGACACTACCGCGATTTCTGTTGGTTATAATATTTTCAACAAAACCGCCACGGTCAACGTCGGCGAGTTGCTACAGCGCTACGGCGGCGGCGGCCATAAAGTGGTGGGCTCATGCCGGGTGCCGAACGACAAGGCGGAGCAGGCGATCCAAGAGATCGTGGCGGCGGTGACGGAATAGGCATGAGGCGGGAGGCAACAGGCGCGATTTTTCGAGTTCAAGGTTCCGGGTTCAAGGTTCAAAGATTTCAGGGACTTTTTCGGGGCAGGTTGGAAACCTTGAACTTTGAACGTTGAACCTTGAACTGCATTTTGGCTTTGGCCAAATGAAGACGATTAAGATTGCCACCGCGCTAAAACGTCTGCGCAAGCTCAACGACGAGATTCGTTATCATAATTTTTTTGCCGAGAGAACTTTCACGAGCGGCGTTATCGCTTTCCGATCGCGCCGGGGCGTCGATCCCAAGCAGATCAACCATGACGACAAAGACGTGGTCTGCCAGGTTATCAAAGGCCGGGGGCGGCTCCGCTTTGATGGCAAACGGATCGCGCTCGCGCCGGGGATGGTCTGCCATATTCCCAGAGGCACGCCCCATGATTTCGCCGCGCGCGCCGGCGAACTAGTATTGTTTTATGCGTTGATTCAGACAAGGTAGGCAGCAAGGCCTGCCGCCTATCGAGCTGCGCCCACGGGTTGCCACGGTCAAAATTCTTCGCAGTAACAGGTAACATTGAAACCCGCCTTCGAACTGCCATCAATTTTTATCGCATTGTTCGGTTCGCTATGTTTATATCTTGCCGGTTGCTCCAGCCGCGCGGCCGCCCCCGATATTCGCTATGCGCCGGCGGGCGATCTCCTCGATATCATCAAGGACTTTCAGCGCCTTGCCAGGGAAGACAGCTACCGGTTTCCCATCCCCAAGGACATCACCGGCGTCAACATCATGAAAGCGACCTTGCTCAGGCTCCAGGACTACGAAAAAAAGAACCCGCGCCAGTTCACCGACATCATCCAGTTTAACAAAGCATTGGCCCTGGAGCGGCTGCGCGAATACGATCAAGCGGCCTTGGCTTTCCGCAAGGTCGCGGAAAGCGAAGGTCGCTTGGCCACGGAGGCGGCCAAGAACGCGGAAATCCTGGATACTTTTGTGCGCATTGTCGCCAAGCCGCTATCCGCCGAGGACCCCTTCAAGCATATGGAAGGGCTCGATGAAAAAGTGGGCGCGTGGAATCAACTGATTCAAAAACATCAGGGAACGCCCTATGAATTCCTCGCCCGGGTCGAAGAGGAGCGAATCGACCGAGCCAAGGTCGCCTTCGTCGAAGCCAACCGTTACCGCCTCAAAGAAGGCAACCAACTGGTCGTTCTCGGCTACAGCCAATTGGTCACCAAGCACCGCCAGAGCAAAAACATTCACCGCTTTTTGCTCGACTTCGGCGATTTCTACGCGCTCCTTGCAAAAGAGTATGCATCCCAGTACGATCCGGAGGGATTGAGCTTTGACTTCAAGGCCTTCGATCAATTTGCTAAATCTGCTCTCAAACTTTATTCGGAAGTCGCGCAAATGGACGGTATCCTGGAAAAAATCGAAGCCCAGGGAAAAATCGAGGCGATGCGCGGCCTGTTGGAAAAAATCACGAGGTTGAACCGGTGAAGGGTAAAATCCTGCGTCTCGGGAGACCGATTCTCCTTATCGCCGCGCTTTTTGCCGGCGTCCCGGCCGGCGCCCAGGACATCGAACGGGTCCTGGATAAGATGCTCAACCCCTTGCCCGAATTCGATCCGTTCGAGAAGCCCGCCGAAACGCCGCGCTTCTTTCCCGATGAGACCGACAAGCGCGCGCGGGAATTAATGGTGGATGCGCTCACCAACCGCCAGGACGCGGTGCGGGAACATTTGCAATTCTTTATAAACGAAGACGGCCGGCTGCAAAAACAGCATGGCGCGGCAACGGGGCTGACCAACCACGCGCAAGACCTGGCCAACAATGCGATTGCGAACCGCGAGCGCTATCTCGCGGCGCAACGGGAAGCGCTCAAGAACGCTTCGTCGCCGGAGCGAAAAAAATACCTCGAAGCGATCATCAACCATGACGACCTCACACAATCCAACCAGCTCATGCGCCAGAGCACGACGAATTTCTGGGGCGGCATGATGAATCGCATGCTGAGCTCCGTTGACCTCGTCGGCGTCGCCTCCGGCAACTATATCGGCGCCGCGCTGGAAACCGCCATCAGCGAGCTCTACGCGCTGGCTGACCGCGACATGTCGATCGAAGAGCGGCGCGCCCTGGCGCGGGACCTGGACCACCTAAAACGATATCCCGACGATCCGCGCAACGAAGAGATTCGCAGCCGCATAGAAACGCTCGACAAAATGAAAAGGAACGCGCTGGCGCGCAAACAAATTGCCAGGGCCAGCGAGGCGGCGGACAAGAAGGACTTCGAGAAGGCGCGCTTTCACGCCGAGCTCGCTGCCAATTTCGACCCGGAGTCCCAAGACGCACAGAAGGCATTGGCACAGGCGCTAAAATATTTGGACGCGTGGGATGCCGGCGCGAACAAGGCGCCGCTGGCCAAGGCGGAACCGAGCCGCTCCGCGGCCGAGCGGATCGATGTCGAGAAGCTGCTCGTGGCGCTGAGCCTGCGCGACGCGAAACAGCTCGAGCGCTTGGCCGTCGACCTCGATAAAAAATACCAAAGCAAGCCGTTGTCCGACTCCGCCAAGGACGCCGAAGCCGTGGCGCTGGAAATGAGAGGGCGCCATGAAGAGGCAAAGAGAATCGTCGCGCAACTCTCCCGTTCCTCGGTGACACCCGAAGCAGGCAACCATGCCGCCACCCTGCTGCAAAGTCCCGAATATAATTTGCTGGCATCGTTTCACGGCGCCCAGGGGGAACGCCGCCTGGAAACCGTCAAATATGTGCTGCTCGGCGAAGATCTGCTCAGAAAGAATCTGCTCTACGCCGCCGGCGCCATGGCGGCCGCCGGCCCCGCCGCCGCCGCGACTCTTGGGACAGTCAACGCGATCCTTCTGGGCAGCAATCTTTATCAGGTCGTGACTAACAATCCGGTTTCCGCCCAACCGGTGATCGACGCCGGCGTGTCTTACGTGCGCAATCATCCGAACTCGTCGAACTCCGCCGAGGTTTACAAAGTCCTCGCGGACTCCTACGAAGAGCGCGGCATGTTCGACCGGGCCATCGCCTTCCATGAGTTGGCGGGCAGCCCGCAGGAAAAAGTCGCGGCGGTAAAAGAAAAAGCCGCCAAGGGGCTGCTCAATGCCGCGGCCAAGGCCAAAGACCGCGGCACCCGCGAGTACTACTTGACGAGGCTGGTCGACCAATTCGCCGACAGTCCTACGGCGGGAGCGGCCACCAAGAAGCTGGCCGAAATGGCCAAGGATGAAAATCAGGGGTTGCGCATGAGCAAGCAATTTCTCATGGAAAACCCGGAGATCTATGGTCCCAACGGACTTGGTCTGAAGGCATCCTTGTTCGATGGCAACCCGCGCAACTTGGAAATCGCCAACCGCGGCGTCAATCTGGTCAGCGACCGCGAATTGCTCGTTTACTACGAGACACCGTGGGGCGTGCGCAGCCAGAGTTACCCGCTCTCCGCCCAGATGTCGGACCGGTTTTTCGTCCGGTTGCGCGACAAGAACCATCAGGTCGCGCTGGCCGACGTCAACCAACGCGCCAAAGGCAGCATTGGCGGTATTCACGCCCTGCCGAGCGCGGTCCTCCGCGCCCAACCTGAGAAACCGGAGGCCAAACCCGACGAGCGTGATGACACGACGTTTACCCTCGTGCGCGAAGCGGGCGGCCGGTCCTATCCTCGGGTGCTGGACCACGAGCTATTGAGCGAGAACGAACGCAACCCCGGTGGCAATTACAAGCTGCCGCCGATTCAAGGGAGCATTTCCGCGAGCCGCTTCAGCATGAGCGGCGCTCTGCCCACCGGATTGTGGGGCAACCAGCTGGCCGTCGGCGCAGACCGCAAGGGTAGTTTTGCCGGCGTTCAGTTGCCGATTCCTCTGCTCAAAGATTTTATTCCAGTGGATTTCTTGATCCACGGACGGCCCGGCGGATTTTCCGTTTATCCCAGAATTCATATCGGGGCGGCTTCCGGCGAGGACCCGGAACTATACCGTTGATATACAGTGATTAGACACGACGGAAAATATGAAGTAATGGACTGCTGGAGTATTGGGTTTCGGAGGTCCGATACTCCACCGCTCCAACACTCCATCACTCCAAACAAATTTGAAAGGAGATAGCCATGCCGAAAAAAGTCATTCAACCCAAATCGCTCAACGACCCGCGGCCACGCTACAGCCAGGGAATCTTGAATAGCGGCGGAAAACTCTTGTTCATCGCCGGGCAAACCGCTTCAGACAAGGA
>DASWHT010000034.1:0-19720 GCA_036398075.1 Binatia bacterium
GGGGGAAGGGGGGATTTTTGGACAAACGTGAGTTGTGAATGCAATTGAATAAGGTGAAACTGACTTTGCCGTTGCTCTGCCCTGGTCTCAGATGATCTGGAGAATCGTCAGCAGGTAAAGCGCCGCAAGGACAAAATAGGAAAGGGCGGAAATGACGAGTAACACGAGATTCAGCCTGCCGGGGCGCGCCATCACCGGCAAATGACGCGGCAGGTAAACATGATTGAGAAAGATCAATGCGACGGTGAAAAACACCGTGCCGACGAATCCGATAACGGCGGATAGAAGTATCAGCGGCCCGGGCTCGGCGAAGCCCATCGTTAGACCCGTGATGCCTGTCAGGAGAAAAAGAAAGACGAGATACCAGACGCGAATCGAAATCGACTGCGAGCGGGGGAAAAAGGCATAAATGCAGTCGGTATGGATGCGGCTGACGGCGTCGACGGTCACCACCCAGGTATCGCAGAGAAAAGCCGCGGCGATGATTAAGAAGATAATTCTCCCCGCCAAGCCCCAGCCGGCTTCGAAGAAGCGGCTCTGCACCACTGCGAGTTCCCATCCCTGTGGAATGAGTCCTTTGGGAAAGAGCAGCGCGTAAGCCAACAGACAGGTCATGAGAGTGGTCAAGAGATTGCCGCCGATGCCGATGCTGATGTCGCAGAAAAGATAGCGATTCCAACGGCGCACATGCGCTAGCCCTTCATCGTTGCCCGGCAGGGAGCCTGACGCCGGTATCGTCTCCGGCTTACCCGTGATCGGCCCGGTGAGCCTGCCCATGTAATGCGCCATGCCAATGCCTTTGTCGCGCACCCAATAGGAATAAAAAAGCGACCAGAATCCGCCCAGCCCTGCGAAGGTGATGGCCGTGAGAAGCTTGGTCGCATCCGCGGGGTCCCAAGGGCGCGGCATGGTGGAGGGCGGGATGAACAGACCTTTGATAAAGGCCGGCAGTACCTGCAGCGCTTCCTGGTTTGCGCTTGCCCACAGAAGGCCGACGAGCGTTACCAGGGCGACGCCCCACATGAAAATCTCGACGAAACGGTAGATCACTTTGCTCAGCAGGATAGCCGCCAGAAAAACCGCCATGGAACAGTAGCCCCAGAAAAGCGTTTGTCCCTTTGGCGACCAGCCCGCGGGAAAATTTGTCAGCGCCGCCAAAGAGGTTCCGCCGGCGGCGGCAAAGGCGCCGAACCAGAGGAAGGAAAGCGTCATCAGAATCCAGAGCGCCAGCGCAAAGAAGCGGTTTAGCCGGATGAAGCCTTGGAAAATGCTCTCGCCGGTGAGCAGGGTGTAGCGACCGATTTCATAGATGACTGGGAACTGGAGCAAGCAGGCCGGCAGCAGAAGAAAAAGAAACGTCAGGCCGTATTTCGCGATAATATAGGGCCACCAGATGAGTTCCCCGCTGCCTTGGGCGAGGGCCATGAAGATGACGCCGGGCCCCAGGGCAGAGAGCAAATTGATGAGCGGCGGCAGCGGAGCGCGCTTGAAAGGCGGTAGGGTTCCCCAGAGTCGGCGGTCCGACATGCGCCGCGCTCTAATCGATGCGGTGGACCGCGCCGTCCGGCAGGGAAGCGAGAAAACTCTGTAAGGCGCGATCGAGGTAGGCGGCGTCTTTCGATTCTAGGGTCACTTTGACCTTGTAGTCGGGTAAATCGAGGACCGGATAAGAACCGAGCAGAAGCTCCGGAAACTTCGCCAACAATTCGTTGAGCATCGCGGCGATGACTCCCTCGCCGTATTTGAGATAAACATTCTTCAGAAAATAGGGCGCTTCGCGAAAACGTTCTTTGATGGCGTGGAAGCGTTCCTGGAGAATCCTCGGAATGCCCGGGAAAATATAGACGTTGCGGTAATTCACCACGGGAGCGAAGAGCGCCTCGGTGGCCAACAGAGTAGCGCCCTCCGGGACATTGGCCATTCTCAGTCTGGCCTCGTTGACGTCGCTGCCAAGGCGCTGGTACATGCGCCGCTCGATATCGGGGTGGCGCACGACTTTCACACCAAAGCCGTGGGCGATGCCGTCGATGGTCACGTCGTCGTGCGTCGGCCCGACGCCGCCGGACGTAAAAACATAGTCAAAGCGTTTGGAAAAATCCGCAACTTCCACGCCGATCAGCTCGATCTCGTCTTGAATGGTAGAAATCCTCTGCACTTCGACGCCGAGCTGGCGCAGTTCCGTGCAGAAGAAGTGAGAATTGGTGTCCACGGTTTTTCCCGAAAGGACTTCGTTGCCAATAATCACGATACCAGCGGTTTTGGACATGGCCTGTTTCTTACCGCAATGAAGCGGTCGCTCGCAAGCGGGGCGGAGCCACGGCGCGGCTTGGGAACCCGCGCGCCGCGCTGTTGGAAAACTTGGCAAGCGAAGAAGCAGATGGCAAAGCGCGTGGTGGAGGAGTCCGCATCACATGTCGAATTCGCTGCAACTCATGAAGAAACGGCAAAGGGGATTGGAGCAGACAAAACGGCATTTATGGTTCACCAGTCTAAAGCTACAAACCGGGCAAAACTCCCACCAATTGTCTTCTTTCTGGTCGGGCGCGCTATTTGCGTCCGGATCAGTCTGAATGTCCTTCATTAATGGTACTTGTAATTCAATCCCTCGATGCTGGCAAACGGTTTTTTGTTGCGGCGGAACAAATTGAACTCTCCCCGAAAATCGTAATATAGTTCGAAGATCGCTAGCGAGTTAACCCGCCGCTCGGCGGAGACCATAAATGGGCTCGATTCAACTATGGACGCATCGAATACCAACGGAGATCAACCTCTCCCGGAGTTCGCTGAAGAATTCAAAAGGCGGCGCCGGCGCGAGCGCTGGTCGGCCTTTCTGACGCCGCTCATCACGCTGGCCTCCTTCGTCGTTTCAATTGGGCTTCTGATGTTTGTCATACGGACTTGCGATCAGCGTGTCCCGCACAATCCGCTTTTCCAGCAGCGCGGCGCGCGGCCACCGCTGGACGTACTACCCCCAGCGCGGCCGCAGCCGTAACAACGCAAAGGATGACTGTAGCGGAGTGAGACTACCCCCGGCGCTGCGCTATCGCGATTTCCGCGTCTTTACCGCCGGCTATCTGCCGGCGGAAACCGGCGAGTATATTCATTTCGTCATCCAAAACTGGCTCGCCTGGGAACTGACCCATTCCGCATTCGCCCTGGGCCTGATTGGATTCTGCGAATTTGCGCCGCGCTTCGTCTTCGGTCCCATCGGTGGGGTGGTTGCCGACCGCATGGACCGCCGCAAGCTGCTCGTCATCAGCCGGGCTGCCAATCTTCTGCACACCCTGGTTTTCGCGTCGCTGGTTTACTTTGAAGTGATTCAATTCTGGCACATCGTCGTGCTGGTGGTCTTCATGGCCATCGTCAGCTCTTTCAGCACGGCGGCACAACAGGTCTTGATCGTTTCGCTCGTGCCCCAGGAAGGTGTGGTAAGCGCGCTGGCGTTGCACTCCGCGACGCATAACCTGACCAAAGTCATCGGACCATCCATCGGCGGCGTACTGCTGACGCTCATCGGCGCCGCGCCATGCTTGATGATTCAGGCTTTGACGATCTTGTGCATGCTCGTCGCGCTGTTCAAACTGCCCGTGCCTAGGACGCGGGTCTCGGCTGCAAAAGGCGACTGGTGGAAGGATATCGCCGAAGGAGTTTCGTATCTGCGCCAGAACCGCCGTGTCTTTGCAACTATTCTCACCACCTATTCCAACGGTTTCTTCGGTATCTCATACGCTCAATTCCTGCCCTATTTCGCCCAAGAGGTTTTGCATGTCGGACCGTCGGGGTATGGACTTTTGGTATCCGCTCCGGGCGCGGGCGCGGTGGTGATCAGTTTTTTTCTTTCCACGCTCACGCGTTTGCAAGGCATGCGCCGGCTGCTCACGGGCGCCAGTCTTATCTATGCGGCGGCGATTTTTATGTTTGCGATTTCTCCGTTCATGATCCCGTCGACGATCTTGCTTGCCGTGGTGGGTTCCATGCAGATGAGCTACCGCGTGCTCGCTCGGGCAATCATTCAAGAAGAGTGTCCAGAGCATCTTCTCGGACGCGCCATGAGCTTGTTCTTTCTCGACCGCGGTTTCGGTTCCCTGGGCGCCATCGGCATCGGCAGCGTCGCGGCGATTATTCCGGTGCCCTTTGCCGTCGCTGGCAGCGCCATGGCTTGCGGCGTCGTCTCTTGGATATTGCCACGGTGGGCGGCGGCGACGAAAGCTTCCGTTTGATTGGGCATGTAGTTTGTTTATAATCGATCATTCGCTGGAGCTTGACTGAAAACATGACGGAAATAGGTGTCATACTTTTGGCGGCGGGCCGCGGTACTCGAATGAAGTCCGGCCTGCCCAAGGTGTTGCATAGAATCGGCGGCAAACCGCTTTTTTTGCATGTCCTGGAAACTGCGAGGCTTTTGCAACCGCGCCGCGTGGCGATTGTCGTTGGGTATAGCGCGGATGCGGTGCGCCATGCCTACGGCGGTGCTGAGGTAACCTGGGTGACGCAGGAAAATCAGCTTGGCACGGGACATGCTGTACTGTCCGCCAAACAGAGCTTCATCGATTTTTCCGGCGATCTCTTGATTCTCAGCGGCGACGTGCCTCTGATTTCGGAGCGGACTCTTCGAACGATGATTGCCCGCCATCGCGAAGAAAAGGCGGCGCTGACGCTCATGACGGCTGTTTTGGACGAGCCCAGCGGCTATGGGCGTATCCTGCGCGACGGCCACGGCGCGCTCAAGGCGACCGTTGAAGAGAAGGACGCAACGGAAGAGCAGCGGCGGATTCAGGAAGTGAGCGTCGGCGCGTATGTCGCGCAGGGAGAATTTCTTTTTAAAACTCTGGAACAAGTCAGCAACGATAACCGGCAAGGGGAATATTATCTGCCGGATATCATCGGCATCGGGATCGTCCACGGACGGAAGATCGCGACGGTAGAGGTCGCAGACCCGAGGGAGATGATGGGAATCAATACCCGAGAGGAGCTTGCGCGTATGGAAAAGACCCTGCGGGAACGCATTAACAAAAGATGGATGGACGCCGGCGTCACGCTCAAGGATCCGGATACCACATACATCGAGGACGGCGTGACCATCGGCCGCGACACTATTATCGGTCCCAACACCCAGCTTTGCGGCCGTACGATTATCGGTGAGCGCTGTCAAATCGACGGCACCGCCTTTCTCACGGACGTCGAAATCGGCGATGACGTGCAGCTGAAATTTTCGGTTGTGATGACGAGTTCTCGCATCGATCCAGGCGCCATCGTTGGCCCGTTTGCGCATTTGCGTCCCGGAACATGGTTGGGGCGCAACGTGCACATCGGCAACTTTGTGGAAGCCAAAGCGGCTCAAATCGGCGAAGGCACCAAGGCGAATCATCTTACCTATCTCGGTGACGTCACTATCGGCCGCGACACCAATATAGGAGCCGGCACGATCACCTGCAATTTCGACGGTTTTAACAAATACAAAACCCAGATCGGCGACCGCGTTCAGGTCGGGAGCGATTCGACACTGGTGGCGCCGGTCGCCCTCGGCGACGACGCCTATGTGGCGACGGCGACCACGGTGCGCCGCGATGTTCCGGCCGGCGCGCTGGTTTATAACGAGCGCCAGGAACGGGTGCGCGAAGGGTGGACCGAGAAAAAGCGGAACAAAACGAAGGGTACGAAAGATTAATGTGTGGCATAGTCGGTTACATCGGCAAGCAGGATGCCGCGCCGCTGATCCTCGAAAGTCTCAAGAAACTTGAATACCGGGGGTACGACTCGGCGGGGATTGCCGTGGTTGCCAACGGCCGGGCGGAAGTGCGCCGCTGCGAAGGCAAGCTCAAAAACTTGGAATCTTTGCTCGAACGCGAGCCGATAAAGGGAACCATCGGCATCGGTCACACCCGTTGGGCGACCCATGGCCGCCCGTCTGAAACCAACGCGCACCCCCATCGCGCCGGCGACGTGGTGGTGGTGCACAACGGGATCATTGAAAACTACCTCGATCTCAAAGCAGAACTGATCGCGCGCGACACGAAATTCTCCTCCGAGACGGACACCGAAATCGTCGCCCATTTGGTGGGGGAAAAAGTCGCCAAAGGAATTGATTTTTTCGAGGCGGTGAGGAAAAGCCTGAAAGAGATTCGCGGTTCCTACGCGCTACTGTTTCTCAACCAGAAAGATCCCACGCGGCTTGTGGTGGCAAAAAATTCGACGCCCATCGTCATCGGCTGGGGCGATGGTGAAACTTTTATCGCTTCCGATATTCCCGCGCTGCTCGACCACACGCGCAAAGTGACCTTCCTCGAGGACGGAGAAGTCGCCGAGGTTGCCATCGGTTCGTTTCGCCTGTTTGACGGTAAGGGCAAGGCCGTTCAACGGCCCGTCAAAGAGATTACCTGGGATGCCGTGGCAGCGCGCAAAGATGGATACGACCATTTCATGCTGAAGGAGATTCACGATCAACCGCGCGCCGTTGCCGATACCTTTCGCGGCCGGATTTCCCTTAAAGACGGCGACGTGGCGCTTGAAGACCTGCGCATTACCGACAGCCAGGCAAAAAAGGTTCAACGGCTTCATCTGGTCGCCTGCGGCACCGCCTGGCACGCCTGCCTGGTCGGAAAGTTCATGATCGAGGAAATTGCCGGCCTTCCCGCGGAGGTAGATTACGGCTCGGAGTTTCGCTATCGCTCGCCGATGATGGATTCGCGTTCGATGCTCTTGATGGTGAGCCAGTCCGGCGAAACCGCGGATACGCTCGCGGCGGTGGAAATTGCCCGGCGGAAGAAAGCCAAGGTTCTCTCCATCTGCAACGTCGTCGATTCTTCCATCCCGAGAAAGTCCGACGGCGTTTTATATACCCACGCCGGGCCGGAGATCAGCGTCGCGAGCACCAAGGCCTTTACGACGCAGCTTACCGCGCTTTATCTCCTGGCGGTCGCGTTGGGGCGGCGCCGCGGAACCGTCAATCGCGCGCAGGCGAAAAATTTCCTGGCGGATCTCTTGCATCTGCCGCACTGGATCGAGGAAGCGCTGAAGACTGAAAGCGAAATCGCGACCTTAGCGCGGCAGTTGATCGGCGCCAGCGATTTTCTCTACCTTGGCCGCGGCATCAACTATCCCATCGCCCTTGAGGGAGCGCTCAAGCTCAAAGAGATTTCGTATATCCACGCCGAAGGCTACCCGGCGGGCGAGATGAAACATGGCCCCATCGCGCTCATCGATGAAAAAATGCCGGTGGTTGTGCTGATGCCGCGTGACCGTTATTTTCAGAAGTCGCTGGGAAATCTAAAAGAAGTCGAGTCCCGCGGCGGCAAGGTCATTATCGTGACCGATGAGGAAAAACTTCCGGCTGATATCCCGTCCTACGGCTTGTTAAGAGTACCCAAGGCGTCGCATTTTCTGACCCCCATCGTAATGAGCATTCCGCTGCAGCTGCTGGCTTACACCATCGCGGTTCTGCTCGGCACTGACGTCGATCAGCCGCGCAATCTCGCCAAGAGCGTAACGGTGGAATAATGCCCCTCGTAAGACGAGGGCGAGAGTCTCTTTCCCGGGCTCTCGCGTCGCTGCGTCACCGTAATTACCGTTTGCTCTTTATTGGCACGAGCCTGTCTCATGTCGGTGATTTCGTCCAGGCCATGGCGCAAAGCTGGCTGGTGTGGACGATGACCAGCTCACCGTTTCTACTGGGCCTGGTTGGATTCTGCCAAGCAGTGCCACGTCTTCTTCTAGGCGCCGTCGGCGGCGCCATCGTCGATCGCCTGGAGCGGCGCCGGCTGATGCTGTGGACCCAAGGCTTGGCCATGGCGCAGGCATTTAGTTTCTGGGCCCTGGTTTACTTCGATCTAATCCAATTCTGGCATGTCCTCGTACTGGTTTTGTTCCTAGGGACCGTAAACTCGCTCAATCAGACTGCGCGCCACTCGCTGATCAACGGCTTGGTCCCGCGTGAGGATTTGCTGAACGCCATTGCTCTTAATTCATCGGTGGCAAATTTTGCCAAGATTATCGGCCCATCTTTGGGTGGTGTGCTTATTAGCATCATCGGCGTAGCCGGCTGCCTGTTCGTCAACGCCGTAAGCTTTTTCGCGATCATCGTGACCCTCGTCGTCATGGATTTTTCCACGGCTCGCGGCAAGACGAAAGAGGAAGCGACGTTTTGGCAGGAAGTTGCCGAAGGCTATCGCTTCGTGCGCGGCCAGCGCCGGCTTTCCTCGATTATTCTATTAACCTACGGCATCGCTCTGGTCGGGTCGCCGTATTCGCGCTTTCTGCCGGTGTTCGCTACCGATGTATTGCATGCCGGGCCATCGACTTTCGGGTTGCTGCTGGCGGCGCCTGGAATTGGCGCTGTTATCGCTGGACTCGCGATTGCCTCCTTGACCAGGTTGCGCCGGCGCATGCATTTTGTCGCGATGAGCGTCTATGCCTTTTCCCTGGCTCTGATTCTATTTTCATTTTCCCGTTCCCTTTCTCTATCCATGCTGTTTCTGGTCCTGGTCGGCGCCAGCAATATTGCCATTCGCTCCGTGTCCAACGGCATTGTCCAGATGGAGACCCCGCCCCATTTATTGGGCCGAATCCTCAGTCTATTTTTCATGGATAAAGGGCTTTGGTCCCTGGGTACGCTTTTTATCGGTACCGTCGCGCGCTTGTTTGGAACGCCGCGGGCGATCACAATTGCCGGCGTCGCCTGCGCGTTGGCGGCATCGGCGCTGCTGTATCAGCAACGGCCGGCACGGGAAATCCCCAAGGTGGAAAACCTAGAGCACCACGCCGCGAAGTAATGGCGCGGCGTCTTCGGGGGGCAGTGGATTCATGTAGCAACCCGATCCCAACTCAAACCCGGCGAACTCGTGCAACCGGGGCAAAATCTCCAGGTGCCAATGATAATAATCATTCTCAGGCTCCTTGAGAGGGTTGTTGTGCAGAAAGTAATTGAAGGGCGGTTCATTAAAGCACCGGTTCAGGCGAATCAAGGTCTCCCGCAACGAGCGCGCCAAGGCAAGGAAATCCGCTTTCGATGCAGATTCGAAACAAGAAGAATGGCGCTTCGGCAGAATCCATGTCTCACCGGCCACGCGGGACGCAAACGGACAAAAAACGATGAACCGATCGTTTTCCAACACGATGCGCCGGCCGATTTCGCTCTCGCGCTGCGCGATGGCACAATACACGCAGCGGCCGGCGGACGCGAAGTATTTCTTTCCTGACTCGATCTCCTCGAGAGGCTCCTTTGGCACCATGGGCAACGCGGTGATTTGCGAATGGCCATGGGCCAGCGTCGCGCCGGCTTCGGCTCCTTGGTTTTTGTAGAGAAGCGCGTAACGCCAGCGCGGATCGCCGCGCCATTGCAGCAGCCGACGGCGGTAAGCGTGGAAAACAAGTTCGATATCCCTTTCGCCGAGCGCGGCCATGTTGACGACATGTTTTGGGCTTTCGATGACCACTTCATGCATGCCGGCGCCGTTCGTCGAAATGTATAGGCCGTCGGTTTTTGGAGCCGCAACTTGTTGATCTACTAGGGCGGGATATTTGTTGGGCACCACGCGCACCGACCAAATCGCTCGGCCGGGCCGGGCATCGCTATCAGCCAATACCAGTACTGGAGGCGGGGTCATGCTCTCATGGCCCGCGCAAAACGGACAAATGCCCGGGTCCGCTGTGTAAACGCGCTCCGGCTTGTCTTGCGGCCGCTTGGCCCGTTCCGCCGCGACGATCACCCAGCGCTCGACCACGGGGTCTTTTCTAAATTCGGGCATTGCCAAGAAAACCAGTCATAAAACTTATGGATCAGCAGTGATTTTTGGATAAAAATCTTTGGCGCAGAAATAAAACTCCGACGAGGCCCGCCGCGTCGCCTCGGGGCGTGTGCGCTCAACGACGCGGAAAAATTTTTTAAGCTCTAGGGTGAACCCATGGAGATCGTTGCTGACAAAGCTTTTGATCAAAAGATTTCCAGCCGGTTTCAGAAGCCGCGCGGCGACCCGAAGCGCCGTTTGGTTAAGCTCGAGGCAGCGCGCGCTGTCCGCTTCGCGGATGCCGCTTAGCTTCGGCGCCAGGTCGGATATGACGCAGTGGGCCGGCGCGGCCAGTAGATCTTCGATCTTTTGCCGGGTTTCATCAGAGGTGATATCGCCCTGGACGACGATGATATTGGGCTCGCGAAACGCATCCATCGGTTGGAGATCGACGCCGACGACTCTACCCTTTGGGCCGACGATCTTGGCCGCTACCTGGAGCCAGCCGCCGGGAGCGGCGCCGAGATCGATGACCCAATCGCCGGGTTTCAATAATCGAAAGCGCTCCTGCAATTCGATCAGTTTGTACGCTGCCCGCGACCGATAACCTTCTTTTTTGGCTCTTTTGTAGTAAGTGTCGTGTGGATTATAAGCCATGGCGCAACAATAGCGCGACGGGACGAAAAAAAAAGGCCCAGCCTGCGAACAGGCCGGGCCCTAGATCGAAAACATCAGTTCTCTTTATTGGGCCGCTTTTACTTGAAACTCGACTCGGCGATTCACCGCATGCGCCCAGGGGCTATCCTGGCTGACCATCGGCTTGCTTTCGCCCAAGCTTGCGGTCGACATTTTGCCGGCATCGATGCCGAAAATGGTGAGTTCCTTCATAATCGCATCGGCGCGCCGCATGCCAAGTTTTTCATTATATTCATCCGTGCCGACGTTATCGGTGTGGCCTTCGATGACGATAGTGACGTCGCTCTGATCCTTGTAGCGCTGGGCGGCCAGGTAGACTTGGCCTTTGCCAAGATCGGTCAGCTCAGCTGAATCGAAATGAAAAGCAACGCCGGGGAAAATCACGCGCTCGACTTCCACGACCTTGGGGACTTCCCTGGTAACGATTTTCTCGACGGGCACCTCGACGACCTTCACCAGTTCACCCGCGGGGATCGCGGCGACTTGCTTAGGTCCGGATTGAGCTTGCTTTAGCGGGACCTTTTTGGCCATGCCAAAATCGTAAAGCGGCTGCGGTTCCGTGAGCAGCGGTGGGTGCGGCCGATGGCCGAACAGTTTTTCCTGTTCTTCGGTCGCGCTGACCAGATAATGAAATGGCCGCAAAAACAGCCACTCGGTAACTACGCCGAATGGGTGCATCAAATAGGCGGCGATTCTGAACGGATTCGCCTGGCTTTCGTCATATTCATCCGGGGCAGCAAAACCGGATTTGGGTGTAAGAGACAAACAAACAACAAACGCGAAAACTATAACTATCGAGCGCTTCATAGAGCCTCCTTTTAAATCTGACCTATAGTGTAGAGTCTGACTTTGGGGATGTCAAACTTATCTTATAATCGGCGTCAGAGGTTGAAAGTAAAGCGCCGCCGGACTAGAAAAGAAATCCAAGGACAACGAAGGAGCGGGTGGGGAGTTAGGGGCGGCGCATTCTGTAAAAGTGCGGGCAGCAATGCCAGAAAATCAGTGAAAAAATGAGCGTGAGGCTTGAAAAAGCAGAGCGGGTGATTTCAATCACCCTGGATCATGCGCCGCTCAATATCATGGATATCTCCCTGTTGCGCGAACTCGATGCGGTCTTGAGCGCCTGTGCAAGCGACCCGGCCGCGGATCTTGTGGTGCTCCGCGGCGCCGGCGAGCGGGCTTTTTCCGCGGGCGTCGATATCAAGGATCACAGCCGCGAAAAAGTACCGGAGATGCTCGAAGTTGTGCATGGAGCGCTGCGCAAGCTGCTGGCGTTACCGCAAGTCACGATTGCCCGGGTCCAGGGGGTCTGCCTTGGCGGCGGCTGTGAGTTAGCGAGCTGCTGCGATTTCATTCTTGCGGCGGAGAACAGTTCTTTTGCCACGCCCGAGATTCTAGTTGGCTGTTACCCCCCGGTGGCATTGGCGCGCTTTTCAGCCCTCATCGGCTACCGGCGTGCCGCCGACCTGATTCTCACGGGCAGGAGTATTTCCGCCGCGGAAGCCCTTTCGATGGGACTGATCAGCCGCGTTGCGCCGCCGGGGCAGTTGGAAACGGCCCTCGCGGCACTGCTAGACGAGCTTCTTGGCAAGAGCGGTGCGGTTTTGCGCGTCACGTTGAAGGGACTGCGCGAATTGTCCTTGCGCGGTTTTGCCGATGCGCTCCAACGGTCGGAACAAATTTACCGTGATGAGCTGCTCAAGACGGAAGATGTCGAAGAGGGGGTCCGCGCCTTTCTCGCCAAACGCAAACCGCGCTGGACGCATCGCTAGGCCGAATGAATTGCCGAAATGCTACCGAATGGTAAGCCTGTGGCGCTACCCGGCTAACTGCTTCTTGATGTTTTCGACGAACTCCTTGAGCATCGCGTCCGCTTTCTTGCGGATGATCGGCTGGCCGAATTCGCCGATTTTGCCCAATATGTTCACATCGGTTTCGACCAGCAGCTCGGTCTGATTGGGGCCGAGTTGTTTGAGCGTCATGCTCGTCTTGCCATTGACTGCGCCGGCTGCCATGCGGTCTTTGGCTTCGGCGCGCAGCGCCGCGCGCCAGCCGGCCTTGTTCTGCTCTTCGAGAATGATCTTTCCTTGCAGGTTCAATTTGATCGGGCCGACGCGCACCACCAATGCTCCCTCGTAAGTGGTGTCGTCAATCTTGCTGACCGATTCCACCCCTGGCAGCGATTTCGCCACTTTGGGCACGTCCATGAGAAATTCCCAGAGAGGCTCCCGGGCAACGGGAATCTGGACGCTCTGGGAAAATTTCATCTGCGGCTCCGTTTCTTGGCTGCTTTCTTTGTAGCTTTTTTCTTGGCCTTCGGCTTGGCGGAGGCCCTGACTCTGGCCTGCTGCCGGACATCGCCGAGAGCTTTTTCCAGTGCCCGGCGCACAAACACCGCGGCCATTTCCTTTTTGTAGCCCGCCGAACCCCGGAAGTCGCTAATGGGGTCCACGGCTTCTTTGGCTTTCTCGCCGGCTTCGGCGAAGGCTTCCGCCTTGACCGGTTGTCCGCGCAGGACAGCTTCCGCCGCCGTGGCACGGATCGGCGTCGTGCCGACGCTTCCCAGCGCGATGCGCACGTCATTGATGATCTTTAGATTTTTGTCCAGCGTCAATACCGCGGCGGCGGAAACGGTAGCGTAATCATCCGCCGTGCGCGGCAAGAATTTTAAATAGGCCGCGCCCGTGTTCGGCGCAAGCTTGGGAACAAAAAGCTCGGTGATAATCTCGTCGGGATTGAGCACGGTTTCATAATAATCGGTGAAAAACGCGTCCAGTGGGAGCATGCGGCTGCCATTGGCCGAGGTCGCCTTCACCGTGGCGCCGAGGGCGATCAAGGTCGGCGGCGGGTCTTGATTTGGATCGGCATGGGCCAAGCCGCCGCCCACGGTGGCCGTATTGCGCACGCGGATGGTGGCGACGTGATGGAAGGTCTCCGCCAGCACAGGCAGGCGCCGGCGCACCAGCGAGGAGCTTTCGACTGCGCGGTGGGTGGCCAAGCCGCCGATGCTTATGCCGCCGTCTTTGACTTCGATGCCGTTAAAGCCGCGCACCGAACGCAGGCTAACCAGGCAGCTCGGGCGCACCAGCCGTTGCTTCATCATGATCACCAGCGCCGTGCCGCCGGCAATGAGCTTCGCGTCGGGGCCGAATTCCTGCAACGAGGCGTGAGCTTCTTTGAGATTTTTTGGCGTGCGGTATTCAAAAGGTATCATGGCTTTATCCTTACTTTGCGAATTGATGCGCCTTCTGGATCGACTCGATGATCTTATAATATCCGGTGCAGCGACACAGGTTGCCCATCATCCAGTCTTTGATCTCTTCTTCGTTAGGCTTCGGATTCTCTTCCAGCAAGGCGGTGGCCGCCACAACCTGGCCCGGCGTGCAAATGCCGCATTGGAAGCCGCCGTACTGGATGAAGCTCTTCTGCACCGGATTCAGCTCGCCGTTCTTGGCCAGCCCTTCGACTGTGGTGATATCGTGGCCATCGGCAAATACCGCCAACTCCAGGCAGGAACTCACCATGTCGCCGTCCATCAAAACCGTGCAGGCGCCGCAGACGCCGACGCTGCAACCTTCCTTGGTGCCCGTGAGTCCCAGATCATAACGCAAACAGTCGATCAAAAGACGGTTCGTGGGGACCTCCAGTTCATGTTTTTTTCCGTTGACGCGAAACTTGATCTTCTTGTTCATCGCTGTTCCTTTCTCAAAATATTTCAGTTTGCTAGTTGGCGCGCGATCTGCCAAAACTCATAGGGGTTTCTTATAGAAAGAAATGCCGTAAACTGCAAGCCAAATTCCACTCCCATGGCGGAAATATTCACGAGCCTGCTAAGACGGCGAGGAGACAGGATTTGGCGCGCCATCCACGGCCACGTGTTTCTGCGCGAGCTCCATGCCGGCGCGCTGGCGAAAGATCGTTTCACCTACTTCATCCTGCAAGACTATCTTTACTTATTGGACTTCGCCCAGGTGCTCTGCCTGGGCGGCGCGAAATCACCCGATCTCTCGACGTTAGAGATTTTTGCCCGCCATGCCCTTGCGGCGGTGGAAGTCGAGCGCAGCTTCCACGCAGGTTTCGGCAGGACGCTGGGTTTTTCACAAAGGCAACTGGACGCCACGCATAGGGGGCCGGTGACCCAGGCCTATATCGATCATCTGCAAGCGGTGGCGCGCGGCGGGCGCCTGGGTGAGCTTGTCGCGGCGGCGCTTCCCTGCTATTGGATTTACGGCGAGGTCGGCAAGCAGCTTTACAAAGGCCGCCCGCGGCAGCCGAAAATCTACCGCCAGTGGATCGAGCTTTACGCTTCGGCGGAATTTTGGCGGCCCGTGCGCGAACAGATGCGCTTGATGGATCGGCTGGGCGCGCAGGCAAGCGCCACTGAAAGGCGCTTGATGACTGCGCATTTCTTGCTCAGCAGCCGGTATGAGTATCTTTTTTGGGACCAGGCTTATCTAATGGAGCAGTGGCGAATTTGAAAGAAAATTGAGCAGCATAAAAAACACTAGGAGGAGACATGATCAAACTAACCGATGAGATGCGTAACATGATAAATCCGGCGCTGGCCAATGGCTGCCCCTGCATATTGGCGAGCGTGTCGGGCGACGGCGAGCCGGATATCGGCTACAAGGGGAGCATGATGGTCTTCGACGACGAGTCCCTCGCCTACTGGGAGCGCACCCGGCGTCAGCATCTAAAGAATGTTAAGGAAAATTCCAACGTGATCGTGCTTTTCCGCGACGCCAAGACCCGGGTCGGCCTGCGCTTTCACGGTAAGGCCGAGGTGCACGAACAAGGCGCGCTGCGCGACCAGGTGATGGCCAAAACGGTAAAGGACGAACTCGACAAGGACCCTGAGCGCAAAGGAGCGGCTGTGATTATCCGCCTCGACCGCGTGACCAATATGGCCGGGCAGGTACTCCAGTCGCGCTAAGCGCGCCCGTTCAAGGTTCAAGGGTTCAAAGGCTTCGCCTGTTCAAGGTTCAAAGTTCAAAGGTTCAAGGTCAGACTCGGAACCGGAGTTTAACGTTGAACCCTTGAACTTTTGAACTGTTGAACGGGCTTTTGCTAGAAAGTAATTACGGACCTGATGCTCTTGCCTTCATGCATCAGGTCGAAGGCTTCGTTTATGCTTTCCAAGGGGAGCCGGTGCGTGATCATCGGGTCGACCTTGATTTCGCCGGCCAAGTATTTCTCGACGTAGCTTGGTAGCTGGCTGCGCCCTTTGACGCCGCCGAAGGCCGTGCCGCGCCAGACCCTGCCGGTAACGAGCTGGAAGGGGCGGGTGCTGATTTCTTCGCCCGCCGCGGCGACGCCGATGATCGTGGCCTCTCCCCATCCTTTGTGGCAGCACTCCAGGGCCGCGCGCATGGTTTTGACGTTGCCGATGCATTCAAAAGAGTAATCGACGCCGCCGTCGGTCATTTCGACGATCACTTCCTGTAGCGGGCGGCCGCTTTGTTGGGGCACGATGAAATCCGTGGCGCCCAATTGCTTGGCCATTTCGAACTTGTGGTGGTTGATATCGACGGCGATGATCCTTTCCGCTTTGGCCATCACCAAGCCCTGAATGACGCTTAGCCCGATGCCGCCGAGGCCGATCACCGCGGCCGTCGAACCTGCCCGCACTTTTGCCGTGTTCAGGACCGCGCCGATGCCCGTGGTAATGCCGCAGCCGAGCAGGCAGACCTTGTCGAGCGGCGCTGCCGGGTTGATTTTTGCGACGGCGATCTCCGGCACCACCGTGTACTCCGAAAAAGTCGACGTGCCCATATAATGGAGGATTGTCTTACCCTTCAGCGAAAAGCGCGACGAGCCGTCAGGCATGACGCCCTTGCCCTGCGTCAGGCGAATCGCGCCGCAGAGATTGGTCCGGCCGGACTTACAAAACTTACATTCACTGCATTCGGGGATATAGAGAGGAATGACGTGATCGCCCGCTTTAACGGAGACCACTCCTTCGCCAACCTCCATGACGACCGCGCCCCCCTCATGACCCATAATGGCGGGAAAGAGACCTTCGGGATCTTTTCCGGAAAGAGTATAGGCGTCGGTGTGACAGACGCCGCTGGCCATGACTTGCAGCAGGACCTCGCCCTTTTTAGGGCCGTCGACTTCGACTTGCTCGATGACCAGGGGCTTGCCTGCCTCCAAGGCGACAGCGGCTCTTGCTTTCATCAGGCCTCCATCTAACAAGCGGGATAATGGAGTGGTGGAGTAATGGAGTATTGCACTCAAACCCAACACTCCGATACTCCCATATTCCAACCGCGTTATCTCTCATCCGCCTCTTAACAGATTGGCTCGAATTTGGGAACGGGTGTTGAACTGAAATCCCCTGTTGCAATCCTTGCCGCATTTGTGGGAAAGGGTATGAATCAAAGCAAAGGAGGGCGTCTTATGTTTGTCGAAATGCGCACTTATTTACTTAAGCCGGGCGCTACGGCTGGCTTCGAGGAACGCTTCGCGGAGGGTCTTACGGCGCGGGCGAAAATTTCGCCTCTCGGGGGACTATGGAAATCGGAGGTCGGCGGGCTGAACAGGGTCCTGCATATGTGGCCCTATGAGAGCTTTGAGGACCGAGAGCGAATTGCCGGGGAGGCCAGGAAAACCGGCAAGTGGCCGCCCAAGACCCAGGAATTCACCATCGAGCAAGAAAACCGGATCATTCAACCGGCGCCGTTCTCTCCGCCCCTGGAACCGCGGTCGATAGGGAACACCTACGAGTTCCGAATCTATACCTATCAGCCGGGCACCATGCCGACGGTGCTCGAACGGTTTGGCGAGGTCATGCCGAGGCGCACCAAGGTCTCACCGCTGGTGTTCGCGGGGCATACGCTTATCGGACCGCTCAATCAGTATATTCACGTCTGGGCGTACAAAGACGGCGGTGAGCGCGACCGCTTGCGGGCTGAAGCATCGAAGAGCGTGCAAGGCTGGCCGCCGCAGACCCGAGAATTTATCGTCAAGCAGGAAAACATGGTGATGGTACCCTGTGCTTGCTCGCCGCTGAAGTAAGCAAATAAGATTGCAGTGGATTCGCGAAAAGAGGTAAGGCACACAATGCTTTGCCTCTTTTCTTTTTCGGGATTCAGTTTTCATGGTTTCCGCGCGGGGCGCTAGCTCTGCGAAAAATTTTCCGCTACACCATCTGCAGGTCCATGATCTACAAATCGCTCATTCGTCCCTGGCTCTTTCGCAAAGACCCCGAACAGAGTCATGAGGCAATCTTGGCTCTGCTTTCCCGTCTGGAATTTCTCTATGGCGCCATCGAGGATTTCTACAAGGTCGAGGACGAGCGCCTGAAGGTTAGGTTGGGGCCGTTGACGTTGCCAAACCCGGTGGGGCTGGCCGGCGGCTTCGATAAGAACGCCACGGCGCCGAAAATGCTTTCCGCTTTTGGTTTCGGCTTCATGGAAGTGGGCGCGATCACGGCCCAAGCGCAGCCCGGCAATCCCAAGCCGCGGCTTTACCGGCTGCCGGAGGATCTCGCGCTGATTAACCGCCTGGGTTTCAACAATGAAGGCGCCGAGGCGATCGCCGGCCGGCTCGACCGCCTGCGCGCGCGCGGTGGCCGGCCCCAGATACCGCTAGGGATGAACATCGGGCGGAGCAAGATCGTCGACACCAAGGATGCCGCGGCGGACTTTCTTGCTTGTTTTGAAAAACTATTTCCGCACGGCGACTTTTTTACCCTGAACGTCAGCTCGCCGAACACGCCCAATCTGCGCGATCTGCAGGAAAGAAATTTGCTGCATGAGTTGTCATCGGCGGTGCAGGAGAAAAACCACGCACTGGCGAAGCGCGCCAAGATCGCCGCGAAACCCGTGTTCGTGAAGATCGCTCCTGACATGGAGTTTTCCCAGGTCGATGAAATCATCGAAGTCGTGGACGCGGTGAAACTCAACGGCCTAGTAGCGACCAATGCCACCGCCTTTATGCGCGACAAACTGAAGTCGATTCATGGGCCGGAGCCCGGCGGGCTAAGCGGCCGGCCGATTACCGCGATGGTGACGTCGTTTATCGCGCATATTTACAAGATCACGCGGGGCCGGATGGCGATCATCGGCGTCGGCGGTATTTTCAATGCCGAGGATGCCTACGAGAAAATCAAAGCGGGGGCCAATGCCGTGCAGATCTATACCGGCTGGGTCTACGAAGGGCCTGGAGCCGTGAAGCGGATCAATCGGGGATTGCTCAGGTTGCTCGAGCGGGATGGGCTAAAACATATCTCAGAGGCGGTGGGCCAAGGCAATCAACGCAACTGTTCTGCCTGAACGGGTTTGAATCAGCGCAAGGCGTCAAGCCAACAGTTTTATCCGCTCATAATCCTTTTGATCGTCGATGTCCATGAACGGCGCTTCGTCGTTCCACTGGACGAGTTCGAGCCGGTCTTGGTATTTCTCAATCACCGCTCGTCCGCCGCGGTCGCCCTCGAGCTTGAGCAGCTCGGGAAAGATTTCGCGGCGAAACAGCGCGGGGTTTCGAACCTGACCTTGATAAGTTGGCGCGATAATCGGCGCTGAAACCCTGTTGAAACGGTCGATGAGCGCATTGATCAGTTCGCTGCTGAGCAACGGCTGGTGACCGACGGCGAATAGGGCTGCGTCGGCCTTCGAATCGACGGCCCACAGGCCGGTGATGACCGAAGAACTCTGACCGGCATCGGCGCGGTCGTTGACGAGCCAAAAGAGCCGGTGGTCCACGACGGAGATATGCGCGCGGACCGCGGCCAGATCGCGCACCACGCAAATGACTTCGATCACTGCCGTTGCCAATACGCTTTCGAGCGCCCATTGAAGCACCGGTTTGTCGTGGAGCGGCAAGAACAAATTCGGCGGCCCCATTCGTTCGGCCTTCCCGGCGGCCAGCACAATTGCAGAGATCATAGCGAGGCGTCCTCTATACTTGAAAGTTTTCGCAGCTTGCGCAAAATTTGTTCCGGTATTTTGTGACCGAGGGTGTCTTCGCGAAATAGATTCTCACCACGAAGGCACGCCTTCCGCTCGGGCATGTTCCAAACGTTCAAATCGGTCAATACGTTCAAGTTGTGCAACGAACCCATTTCGCTCGGACGGCTTGAACGATTGGAACGACTTGAACTGCTTGAACCGGCTGCGCGCAACATTGGCAAGGTAAAAAAGCGTCGTGGTCTTGCCGCCGGCGCCGATGAAGTAAACCATTTCTCCGGCCTGGATGCCCAGCGACTCCGTGAGTATCATCGCCCCTCACGTAGCTTGTCTATGGTCAAATTGCAACTATTTTTTATACGTTTTCATGAGTCCCTAATCGGCACATGAAAA
>DASWHT010000035.1:0-4060 GCA_036398075.1 Binatia bacterium
GTTACTTTTGAAAAGTCCAAAAACAACCCAAATCGGTAATTCACAGGAGGTATTCCATGCGCCGCGAGATTCGCCAGAGAAACGTCTTATTTCTGGACCAGGACAACGCCCGTTTGAGCCAGATGGCTGAAGCGGTGGCAAAGCATTTGGGACCACCCAAAGACCGCGTCTTCAGCGCCGGCGTCACCCCCGGCAACATTCCCGCGCCCGTACGCAAAGTCATGCAAGAGCTCGGCATCAACATGGCGGCGCAAAATTCTAAAAGCGTCGATCAGGTGCCGTTGGATGAAATCGACCTGATCGTAAGTTTCGCCGGCACTGACAAGAAATGCGCCGCCCTGCCGGCCAGAGCCAGGGTGAAACAATGGGCCATCGCCAGTTCCAAGGCACAAAACAACGATTTCGCCGCCCTATCGATCCTGCGCGAAGAACGTGATGAAATTAACAAGAGAGTGTTCGCTTTGTTTATGGACTACTGGCGCAACCTCAGCTGATCTGCATCTCGGGCGCCGCCACCGCGCCGGGTAAGACGAACGATGAACATATATCTCTTGCGTCACGGTATCGCGGTAAGCGCCGAAGAAACGGCGCCGGAGGGCGAGCGGCCGCTCACGGCAAAAGGTATTAAAAGAATGCGCAAGGCGGCGCGCGGCTTGCGCCGCCTCGGCCTCGACTTCGACGCCATTTTGACGAGCCCCCTGGCGCGGGCGCGCCAGACCGCGGACATCGTCGCCGCGGCGCTGGGTCTGGAATCCCACTTGACGGTGGTGGAGGCGCTCCAACCGAACTGCTCGGTGGAGGAGTTGCTCGCCAACCTGAGCGACTACCAACACTGCAAGCACATGCTACTTGTGGGACATGAGCCGTTGCTAAGCGCCACCGCGGCTTTCCTTCTCACTGGCAAGAAAACGGTCGCCCTCGAGATCGCTCTCAAAAAGGGCGGTCTTTGCCACATCGAGATCGATTCCTTGCCACCCCGCAATCCTGGGACGCTCCGCGCCTTGCTGGCGCCGAATCAGCTCCGTTTCCTGGGCGCACGCGGCGCCAAATCGTGACCTTAATGAATGCCGCGACTTGCCCGAACTCAATAACAGACCAAGCAAACTCAGCGGACCCGCCGCCAACCGCGACCAACGGGAAATTGTCCGCGTTGGGCCGCAAACGGCTGGAAAAATTCGCCGCTCTCATGCCCCGTGTCATTGTGACCGACGATGCTAAAATGATTCACGACGTGCGGGTATGGAGCCGGCGCTTGCAGCAGATTCTCAGCGTGCTCGCGCCGCAATCCACCAAAAAAAATAAACCGCGCAAGCTCATGCGCGCGTTGCGCAGCATCCGCAAGATCCTGGGTCGGCCGCGCAATCTCGATGTCATGACCGAACTGGTGCAAGAAAAAACCGCCGCCGCCGGTAATCCCGTGGTGCGGGACGCCTGGGACCAGCTACGACCCCACCTCGCGAGCCGGCGCGCCCGTGCCCTCGAGCGCAGCCGGGAAAAGCTCCGCGGATTCGATCTCGTGAACTTCGCCGACCGCGCGCGCGTCCTAATTGACGGCGGCGCTGAAGCGCTGGAGGACAGCCTGAAAAAAAGCGTGGCTGGGGCGCTGGCCGATTGGCGGGATGCCATCGCCACGGCGAAAGCGCGGCCAAAGCCGCAGGAAGTGCACGCGCTGCGCATCGCCGGCAAGCGGCTGCGCTACCGGGTCGAGCTTCTCGCCGAGTTAGGCGACGGGCCGGCAAAAGCCCGGGTGAAATCCTTGCGCTTGCTGCAGGATCAATTAGGCTCCTGGCACGACCGCCAGGTTCTCTTGGAAACCTGCGCGGAGTTTCTGAGCCGAAAAGATTTCTTAGCCGCCCATCCTGGCCCGGCGCGGGCGTTGCTCGTGGAAATGGAGCGTGAACAGCGCCGCGCCAGCGCCAGCATCGACGGCCTGGTGAAACACGCGGAAAAAACCTCGCGCGCGTTCGGTGCAACCGAATTCACAATCGCGGGGGGGCAAGCCTAAGAATCATGACGCATGGCCGTTGCGTTCGATGATCCGTTGAATACGATCGCGCAGGCGTGGAAAAACCTCCTCGACGGTGCCCGAAGCGTCGACGATGTCGAAGCCGTAGGTTTCCACCATCTTGTCGAACTCGCCGAGCAGCCAGCGCTGGTAACGCACGAAGCTCTCGTACAAGTCCTCGCCCATATGGAGGTCCATGCCGGACTCCCAGTAGTTGAAACCCGTGCTCTGTAAAACCCTGGTCACCAGGTCGTCGATATTGACGCGTAAATAGAAAATCGCATCCGGCTTGAGCGCGAAACCGTAGACCTCGCGCAACCACTCCGGATCGGCGCCGCGCACGACGGCGCGGGCCATCAGCGAATAAATATAGCGGTCGGTCAGCACGATGAACCCGGCGCGCAAGGCGGGAATGATTTCGTTCTCCAGCCGGTCGGCAAAGTCGGTGGCGTAAAACAGGCTCATCGTGATGCCGCCCAGAGTGTGGCCTTCCTTGGCCTGTTTGAGCCGCTTGCCTGCCAACGGGGAGCGGGTCATGCCCGTGTCCAAAACCGCGTGCCCGTTATTCTCCAGCCACTGCTTCAACAAGCCGATATGCGTCGATCGGCCCACCCCGTCGGATCCCTCTAAAACGATGAGCTTTCCTTTCAGCTCTTCGAGGTCTATGCCCGGGAGTCCTTCGCCAAAGAAGCTAAATCGAGCCATCTGCGAATCCTCGTTTTCTTGGTACCTTCCAGCGCGTGCATAACGATCCGTCTCACTTCGGCTTGCTGCTCTTCAATGGAACGAGTCGCATCGATCGGCACCAGGCCAAACTCATCAACCATTTTTTCATATTGCTCGATGAGCTTACCTTGAAAAAGCTCGAAACACTTCTCGATGTCGTCGCTCAGTCCGAGATCCATACCGGCTTCGTAATACTTGATCGAGTCCCGCCCGCCCAAAATCCGCTTCATCGCCACGTCTAACGGCGCGCGGAAATAGAACGAAACGGTGGGCTTAACCGCGAAATCGTACAGGCCTCTCACCCAAGTGGGACTGACCCCACGCACGACGTCGCGGGCGAACGCGGTAAAAATGTACCGATCGGCCAACACCACGGCGCCCGCCTTGAGCGGCGGAATGATATCGTGTTCGGTGCGGTCGGCAAAATCGGTGGCGTGGATCAAACTGAAGGTCATCGGCGTGAGCATCTGCTTTTTCTTGCCGCGCTTTGTCACGTCACGCACCAGGGGGGAGGAATTCCATTCGCTGAAATAAACGACATAGCCCTCGGACTCGAGCCATTTTTGGAGCAGCATCAACTGCGTGCTCTTGCCCGACCCATCGATGCCCTCGACGATAAAAAGCCGTCCCGGGAAGCGATGTTTGCCGTACATTTTCATACCGCCGGCCATAGCGCCTCTCCCTACTTCCGCTTGAGCTGTACCGACCCGCCGGTGAACCTATCAAAGGCAGAGTCTGAACTGAACCACTAAATTGTTAAGTTTATGTTACAGACCAGCCGCCTTCGAATCCAGGCACGGCATCGCTCTTAACCTATTTTTCACATCGACTTTACCCAGGCGTCACCCTAGTCCCCTAAGTTTCTCGTCAAACCAAGCAAATATGAACCTGATGGCGTCCCGAAAGAACAAGCCGAGATCACGTTGCAGAAGCCCATGGGGAATTAATAGCTGTTTAACCTGGTTGTAACCGGATCGTAATAAAAGGTCGCTAAAAACTAATAACAGGAGGAAACTATGAAGAAAATATCATTAATTGTCAGCCTGCTCGGTCTTTTCGTGTTTGTCGAGCGGGCGGCACAGGCGCAAGTGATTCAGATCGACGGTTCAAGTACGGTCTTTCCTATTACTGAGGCGGTAGCCGAAGAGTTCCAAAAAGCCAAAAAGGGTAAGGTCAAGGTCACCGTGGGTATTTCGGGCACGGGGGGTGGTTTTAAGAAGTTTTGCCGCGGTGAAACCGATATAAGCGATGCTTCTCGCCCCATTTTAAAAGCCGAGATGGAGTCCTGTAAGCAGGGAGGTGTTCAATATTTCGAACTTCCGGTTGCTT
>DASWHT010000036.1:0-7266 GCA_036398075.1 Binatia bacterium
GGAATACAAATCCGACCGCGCCTTGGAAATGTTGCAACAATTGATCGCGCAGAAATGCCGTGTCGTCCGCGATGGCCAACTAGCCGAGATCGACGCCGGCGAACTGGTGCCCGGCGACCTGATCGTTCTTGAAGAAGGCGACCTCGTACCGGCGGATGCCCGTTTGCTCGAAGCATTCGAAGTCGAAGTCGACAATTCTTCGCTCACCGGTGAGTCCTCGCCGGCGCGCCGCTACAAATCCGATCAGCCGATCCTTATCTCCGGCAAGTTTCTTTGGATCGAACTCCCCAATGTCGTGTTCGCCGGAACATCGCTCTTGCGCGGCCGAGCGCGAGTCGTGGTCTTTGGCACCGGGATGAATACGGAAATCGGTAAAATTGCCAATCTCACCCAGGACATTCAGGTGGAGCAAAGCCCGTTGCAAAAACAACTGCGCGGCACCGTCTACGCGATCGCCGCGCTCGCCGGTGGGTTGGGATTGGGCTTTCTCGTCTTAGGCTGGTTAGTCGCCGGGCTCACGTTTCTCGAAGCATTTGTTTTTTTTATCGGCCTATTCGTCGCCAACGTCCCCGAAGGACTGTTGCCGACCGTCACGCTTGCGCTGGCGATGGGTGTGCAGCGCATGGCCAAGCGCCACGCGCTCGTCAAAAGCCTGCCGTCCGTAGAGACCCTCGGCTGCACCACGGTGATCTGCTGCGACAAGACTGGCACGCTGACGCAGAACTTAATGATGGCCACGGAAATCGCAGTCGACGGCAAGATCGTCGAAGTATCAGGGATTGGCTATCGCCCGCAGGGCGAGTTTTCGCACGCCCATAAAATCCTTTCCTTGGAAGCGATCTCTCACTGGAGCGCGCTTCGGCGACTGCTCGACTGCGCCTTCATCTGTAACAATGCGAAGCTCGATCGGACTGGCAGCGACTACCGCGCTATCGGCGATCCCACCGAGAGCGCATTGGTTTGCCTCGCTGAGAAAGCCGGCATTCGAGGAACGCACCAGCGGCTTCACCTCAACCCGTTCGAATCTGTTCGTAAACGCATGAGCGTTGTCGTCAAGCCGCATCGGCAACGCGAACCGACGATCTACGTGAAGGGCGCGCCTTTGGAGACGCTGCAACAGTGCGATCGGATTCACTGGGGCGACGAAGTCCGGCCGCTCACCGAGTTGGACCGGAAGAGAATTCTCAACGAGAACGACGCCATGGCCAATCGCGGCCTGCGCGTTCTCGCCTTCGCCTATCGCGACGGCGAACAATTAAGTGGCGCCGACTACTCAAGGGCAAACGTCGAGACACGCCTGGTCTATCTCGGGCTCGTGGCATTGTCTGATCCGGTGCGGCCCGAAGTCCCGGAGGCGATCCGTGCTTGCCACACGGCTGGAATACGCGTGATCATGATCACGGGAGATTATGCGCTAACCGCTTCCAGTATCGCCAAACAAATCGGCCTAGCGCAAAATCTCCAAGTCTTCACCGGCGCGACCGTGTCAGAGATGGAAGACAATAACCTCCGCGCCGTCCTTACGAAGGGCGAAAGCATTTTCGCCCGCGTCGCGCCGGAACATAAACTTCGTATCGTCTCCTTGCTCAAGCAAATGGGCGAGATCGTCGCGGTCACCGGCGACGGCGTCAACGATGCCCCGGCCTTGAAGAAAGCCGACATCGGCATCGCCATGGGACTGCGCGGCAACGACGTCGCCAAAGAAGCGGCGCATATGATCTTGACCGACGACAATTTCAGCTCCATCGTCGCCGCCATCGAAGAAGGCCGCGCGATTTTCGACAACATCAAGCGCTTCGCCGCCTATGTGCTAAACAGCAATCCACAGGAAATGTATCCGTACCTTTTCTGGGTTCTTTTCCCCGGCATGCCGCTGGCGATGACGGTGATGGGGGTGTTAGCAGTCGACGTCGGCACGGATCTAATTCCGGCGATGGGCCTCGGCATCGAGCCGCCGGAAGAAGGAATCATGGAGCGGCCGCCGCGCCGGCGCGATGAAAAACTCTTGTCGCTTGATTTCATCCTGCGATCCTACTTCATCCAAGGGACGCTCCTCGCCTTCAGTTGCTTTGCGACCTACTACTATATGGGCTTGGTACTCGGTGCCTGGCGCCCGGGCGAAAGTTTCGCCGCCATGCCGCCAAGTCCACAAGGACTTAAATTCGGTGACGCTTCTTGGGCTTATTTGCAAACGCTAACCGCTTACTTTTTCCCGACGGTCACCACGCAGATCGCCAACGTGATTTGCAAACGGTCCTGGAAAAGCTCCGTCTTCTCAAAGAATTTTCTCCATCCGCTTCATCGCAGTCAAGCGCTCGCCGCCATAGCCAATTGGCGCCCGCCGCACTACGCCGCGCGAATACACATCGAATACCATGTCAAAGCCGCAACTGAATTCACCGCCGTGCGCGCCTTTTTCGCTCTCGCCGGCAGTTTGATTCTCCTGCCATTTCGATTTATCTGGATGCTGTTGTTTCAATC
Source organism: Binatia bacterium (assembly GCA_036398075.1). Taxonomy (GTDB): domain Bacteria; phylum Desulfobacterota; class Binatia; order UBA9968; family UBA9968; genus DATACQ01. Next base: position 2,482 of record DASWHT010000036.1, read on the forward strand.
GCTCGTGAAGATCGAACACCCCGTGATCGTCCCCTTCACCGCCTGGCTGGCGCGCTTTTTCGAGCGGCACTACGTCGTGTTTAATCTGATCTCCAATCCGCTCATCGACCTCGGCATCTTGTTTGAGCTCGCGCTCTGCTACCTGTTCTTCTACACGCCGCTCGCGCAAATTTATTTCTTCGCCCCCGTGCCTTGGCATGTCTACTTTTTCGCCTTCCACGGCACTATTCTTTTGTTCGCGTTCGAAGAAGCGAAGAAATACTACCGGCGCGACGGATACAAACTGGAGTTTCTCGGTTAAATCCAACTGGAGGACAAACTATGGCGCAGCGTGCTGATGAACAATGTTTTCATTGCTAGAGGGTTAGCCCTACGACGTCATGGTCCCCGGCGAGATGCTTCGGCCGGCGATCATCGAAACGATTAAGAAGCGTGACGCAACCTGGGCCTCTAGCCGGATGATTTGCGTGATATTGGTGAAGTGAGGCCTGGATTCAATATCCGTTCTCGAAAGGAACAGCGTTGAGAATCCTAACGCGCTGCCTTAAAGACCGCTACCGGCGCGAGCGCTACCTCCAAAGCCCAAATATCAAGCCTTCCGGGAATGGGAGATGGAGAAATCTGTTGAAGAGGCCTTCCATGAAAAGCCAAGAAATTGCAGTTAAAACGATGGTGAGCGTCCAGGGTTCTCGGCCGGCTATTCTCAAATAAACAAAAACGAAGATTGGAACTGCGAGAGGAAAGCCAACCAAAAGAATGAGCACCAGAAAGCCCAGCATCCAGATAATTATTGCTATCGTTCTCTTCCTGGCCAGGGCAGGCTCGACGGTATCGGTGAGTTGGAAATCCACGGCATGACCCTCGCGTTCTCTTTCGATGCTCCAGACGCTCAGGGCCAATTCAATCAGGGCGAGGAAAAGAATGGGAAGCGCGATAACCCTTGGAAAGAGCGCCGTTCGGAACGGCCAGCTCCACGATGCGTAGAGAGCATACCCGGCAACACACGCAGCCGCTAAACTGAGGGCAAAGCGGAGATTCAAGAGACGCCTCACGACACCTCTCCCCCCGTCAACTCTCGCCCCTTAAAGCGGATAAAGGGGAAGAAAAGCACGATCACCGTCAAAGCGATGAGAACCAAGACCAACGGGCGCAGAGCCCAGGACGGGCCATAGCGAATGGTTGAAATGTAAAAATTGTTCTCCGCTATCCTGCCCAAAACAAAGCCGAGAACCAGAGGGGATCGAGGCCAGCCACATCTGATCATGACATAGCCGAGAAAGCCGAACGCGAGCAAAACCAGCAAATCTCCCAGATGATTGTTGGAGGTATAGGCCCCAATGAAAGCCAAGAATAGGATGAACGGGATAAGCACTGTCCCGCGGATCAGAGTGAGCTTGGCCAGGTAATTCAGAAAAAAAAGGCTGATGACCACGGTGATAATATTGGCGACGACCATCGTCCAGACCATGGAAAAGGTAAGAACGAGATGCTTATCCAACATGTCAGGTCCCGGCATGATCCCCTGAAGGAAAAACGCCCCCAGGAGAACCGCCATGGAAGAGCTACCGGGAACTCCAAACGCGATGGTTGGTATGAGGGACCCTCCTTCTTTGGAGTTATTGGCCGCGCCGGGACCCAATACTCCCCGGATGTCTCCTTTGCCGAACCCCGTTCGCTCCTCACTGGTGCGCGCGCTCTGCACCGCATGGCCGTAAGCGATCCACTGCGCCACCCCGCCACCTAAGCCCGGCATGATTCCGATGAAGGTGCCCACCAGGCTGCATCGGACGGTTAGCCAAAAATGCACGAACGTATCTTTGACCCCGACCCAAACGCCTCTGCCAAGATTCTCACCCGGCAGCTCGCCCGCGATAGAGGTCCCTCTGACGGCGAGGTCAATGATCTCGGGAATGGCGAATAGGCCCACCAAAACGGGGATCAAGTCGAGCCCATTCCATAGATAGAGCTGGCCGAAGGTGAAGCGCAGAACTCCCGCCTGGGGGTCTTGGCCCACGAGGGCGAACAGGAGTCCCAAAAGCCCGGCGAGAATTCCGCGCAACAAGGCCCGTCCCCCCTGTCCGCTCAACGAGGAGATAAAGGCGATGCCGACGATGGCAAGCATGAACAGTTCCGGCGCCCCAAATGAAAGAACCAGCGGGCGCACGACCGGGATCGCAAGGGCCAAGGCAAAGGCGCCAATCAAGGCGCCGATAAGGGAGCTCATGAGCGCCGCTCCCAGTGCCCGACCGGCCTCGCCTTTCTTGGCCATTGCGTGACCGTCCAAAACCGTTGCTGCGGTGGTCCCCTCTCCGGGAATTCCAAACAGAATCGACGTGATATCTCCGGTGGTAGCGACCACCGAGTGCATCCCCAACAGGAAAGCAAAGGCTTCCACAGGCGTCATCTGGTAAATAAAGGGAAGCATCAGAGCCAGGGTGGTTGTGCCTCCGAGACCCGGGAGCAGTCCCACCCAGAAACCCAGAAAGATGCCCAACAGCATCATGAGAAAAGTCTGCCATTGAAAGACTACGTACAGTCCATCGATAAACGCATCCAGCATAGTTAAGATAGTGAGCTTTCCCTCAGGGGAGAGTGCCGATCAAACCGCGCACTCCCTGCCCCAAGTATTAAGTTCATGTCGGGCTCAATCCCCAAACTTGATATACTTCGCCAGCACCTGGACTACGTCCGGAGGTTGACCTAAAACCTCGGCGACAACCTTCAGAGCATCCTCCGGCGAGACGTAATCGATGGTCATCTTGCCCTTCTCAGCTTCCGCAAGGAGCTCTTTGTCCTTGAGAGCGTTGGCAAATGCATCGCGGAGGATTTTAATCGCGTCCTTAGCTGTTCCCGGGGGTGCTACGAAAGGCCGGTAGATTTGCGTAGGGACAGCGTTCACGGCCATGATGAGCTTCCCTGTCTGACTCGTTGCAAGATTTTCGTCAACCGGTAATTTTTCGATTCCGGGAGCCGTGGTCCGGTTTCGAATGATAGGACGCACCAGACCACGGTCAATAAAGGGCTTTATCGAATCGTAAGACCCCGCCCGGCCGTCCACCTCTTTACGTTCGACGGCCAGCATCACATCCGCGCTCGACGAATAACCAGGGACAAGCTTAAAGTCAAAAGCAGCGAACTCCTTAAGGAGCGCAGGGAAGTCATGGGTCGAGCTTCCCGGTCCGGTGGTGCCTATCACAAACTGCTTGGCCTTTCGCAAGTCGTCCGCGGTCTTGTACGGAAGATCGGAGCGCACGCTGAGGATCACTGCGTCGCTGGCCGCACTCCCTAACCAGGCAAATTTGGTTAAATCGAACCTCACCCCCTCAACCTTGATCAATTGCGCGACGACGGTAGCATTGTTAAAAGTACCGATCATCAGACCGTCGGGCTTGGCGACGCTAAAAAGATGATTCGCCGCAATGACGCTGCTTGCTCCCGGCATGTTCTGAACAATGACGCCGGGATTTCCCGGGATATATTTGCGCAGATGTTTGGCGATGAGGCGCGCATATCTGTCATAGCCCCCTCCCGGTTTGTAGCCGACGATGATGGTGATCGTCTTGCCTTCATATAATGAAGCGCCATATGAAGGCGCGTTTGCAAAAAACAAAACCAGAGAAATAAAGGTGATCAATGATGTCTTCATAAAAACTCCTTTCCTAAAAATACAACTTGAGGGCCTGCAAAACTTCCTCTTTGTCGAGCGTCATGCGTGCCTCCGTTGTACTCGTCTTTGGCAAGAGCCGTGCCAGGGCGGGGGCAGCACGGTGCCCGGAAAACAGGAGCTATTAGTCGATCCGAGGCCCCCGACTTCTCAAAAATAGGAGAGATCTGGAAACGAAGACGCAGATTTGAAAATTTTTCAGGGGCGAAAGCTCCCTCAGGCGTGACCGCCACCCCACCTTACTGCGCTTCTATTGTTGGCCAAGAATATAAGTATGGTTAGCGCGTTGATCAGCGCCCCATCGCTGTAACGCAGGCAATTGAATGAGATCTCCGGACACACCCACTCTAAAACCGCGCAAGGCATGGACTTGGAAAAGTAAAGCAATGTACCGCGATTTCACCTGTTGTGCGCCCCGACTTCATGGCATCACATTTGCTCAGGACACAGAGAAAGGAGTTGTTCATGGAATCGTTAGATTTCGTTAAGGCGTACCAGTGGAACTATCGGCCCAAGACCCCCAAGAGGCCTGCCTGGTTTACGCAGTGGCCTGGAGGAGCGCGGCTCGCCGTAACGATCAACGTCATGCATGAGTGGGAATCTAAGCCTGGCCCTCACACCATGGGGCGGCGGCCTATGCCCGCAGATACCTCTTACACAGACGACTTCATGGCGCTCGGCGCGCGTGAATATGGCGCGAATTTTGGCATCTGGCGCCTGCTCGACGTCCTTGACAAACATGAAGTGAAGGCGACCGTCATCACCAGCGGCTTGATGGCGGAACTCTTTCCCGAAACAGTCGTCGAAGCGAAGAGAAGAGGGCATGAAATAGCTACGCACCATTGGGACCAAACCATTCACCCCACGGCATACAGGACCAAAGAGGCGGAAAGAGATGCGATCGTAAAGTCCATCGAAGCGATAGAAAAAGCCACGGGGGAACGGCCATCGGGCTACATGTCGCCGGGGCCAAGGCCCGGCCCTTTCACTCTAGAGCTGTGCGCGGAACTCGGCTTCAAGTGGAACGGCGACTACTGTGATTCCGATATCCCCTACACGATCAACGTGAACGGCGCCAAGCTCGTATCGCTCGGCTATGTGCGGCCAGCCCATAGCGATAA
>DASWHT010000037.1:0-4750 GCA_036398075.1 Binatia bacterium
CCGTGGAGGTTCGATACGGCGTTGGAGATTGGAAATCAACCTGGTCGTCGATTTTGCAGCGGAGGACTTGGAAAGGTTTAAGATAGTCTTGGCGGTTGCGGATCATCATCAACTCGAACGAGGCCCAAGCGCCATCGAGGCGAAAAAACTCCTCCTTGAGGTTTTCTGGCATGTTTTCCTCCGGCTTTTGCCTGTTTTGGCTTTGTCCATTATAGCTTTCCCGCGGAAAATGGCTAGGTTAGCTTCCCTCCTCACGCGACTTATTCATAAAAGCCTTGGAATTTCGTCTTTTCATAGAAATTCTACTCTGGTAAAATTACCTTATGGAAACGAGATCAGGGGATAACAAACTCAAAGGCTTTTTCCTCAATGTGGTGCGCCAAAGCTTTGGGCAATTGGGTATCAACGATGCGATGGTCGCGAATTACGTGGCGGACGTATTGACGGAATTTGCCCGCACCGACAATCTATACCGAATCCGCGGCCAGCGCGGGCGCAAAGTGGACAGCGTCGTGGAAATGCTTGCGGCAAAAGCGGATGAGCCGGCGGACCAAGACGCCATTCTCACCGAGCGCTCGCGGCGCAAGTACGTCGGCGATTACGCCTTGTTCATGAGCGGCATATTTCGCAACTACATCACGCGCCAAGGCTGCCTCAGCTATTACATCGAAGAGGGAAGCCGCTCCTACTGGACCGTCTCGGAGCTAGACGTGTCCCTCTACCGCACCGGGTTTATTCTTTTTCAAGAACTCTCAAAGAAGTTCGAATACTATTCCGGAGCGCTGGATTACACCCGCAAGGCATACTTTGCCGCGGATCCGGGAGAAGATCCCTTCGCCGGATTTCTCCGCCAAATCGATGGCTGGGCCAAGATCAATATAAGGCCGAATTGACGGCTTAAACGCGTCGATCAACGATCGCTGCCCCATGAAACCCATACTCGCCACACTGCTCATAATCGCCGGCTCGGCCTTGTTGTCCGTCGCATTCGTCGCCGTGTCCATCTTTACGCACCATCCAAGCGGTAACCCGGCCGCCGCGGAGATCCGGGTAGAACAGGGCGACTCGCTGGCCGTGGTGGTGCGCAAGTTGCGCGCAGAAAAGCTCATTGCGAACGAGCGGCTGTTCTTGCTATGGGCGCGCCTTAGGCGCGTGGAAACAAAAATTCATCTTGGCCTTTACCGCTTCGAGGGGCCCGTGCCGGCGTGGGAGATTTTGGAAAGGCTGGCTACGGGCAAAGGGATGTTTCATAAGATCACGATTCCGGAAGGCCTGACGGTCAAGGAAATCGCCGCGTTGTTGGGAAAGCTGCAGATTGCCGACAGCGAGACGTTTCTCGCCGAAGCATCCGCGCCCGAGCTGTTGGCAACCTTGAGATTGTCAAATCAAGGGATCGAAGGTTACCTGTTTCCGAGCACCTATTATTTCACCCCGTCGACGCCCGAAAAAAGTATCGTCCTCGCCATGGCCGAACAGTTTCGCAAGGTGTCCGCCCCAGTCCTGGAACGAGCCAACGGCGCCCGTGGGCTGACGCCCCATAAACTGATTACTTTGGCGTCGATTATCGAGAAAGAAACCGGGCTCGAAACGGAGCGCCCGTTGATATCAGCCGTGTTTCACAACCGTCTAAAGCTAAGCATGCCTCTGCAAAGCGATCCCACGGTAATTTATGGGCTCAAAGATTTTCAGGGAAATCTCACGCGCCAGAACCTGCAAAACCCTAGTCCGTACAACACCTACCGAGTACCAGGTCTGCCGCCGGGGCCGATCTGCAATCCCGGTTTATCATCCATCAAAGCGGCGCTAGCGCCGGCCGATGTGCCGTATCTTTACTTCGTTTCAAAAAACGACGGCTCACACCACTTCTCCGAGACCCTTGAGGCGCACAACCAGGCGGTGAAAACCTTCCAGCCCGTTGCGCCGCCCGCGCCAAGAAATAAAACCATCGCGCGCGCGCGCTGACACCACGTTTGAGGCCTCGCGATGGCATGTTATAGTTAACGCCATGGAGGCGCTAAAAGAAAAATCGGAGCGCGGCGCGCCGGAACAGGTGATTCACGGCCTAGTTAGAAAACTCACGCACCATGCCCTTTGGGACGCACTCCTGGTTTGGTTGCCGCCCGTGGCCGCGGTCCTTTATTGCTTACTTTATCTCTTTCTTAACCTATGGATCAGTCCGGCAATAACCTTGGTTTTGGGTTGTGCGGCGCTGGCCGTGGGCGCGCTAGCGATCGCCCGCCGCTACCGTCCAAACATTCCCTCGGTCCAGTTAGCGGCCCGCTTGATCGATGACCGCGCCGCTGCGGAAGACCGGTTTCTCACGTTGGCAACGCTGCAACCGTCGCCGACGGCCGCGTTTTTGGTGTCCCGGCTGCGCGCGGAGGCGGTTGGATTGCAAGGCCATATCGCGATCAAGCGTGAGTTTCCCTACCGGATCAAACGGCATGTTTACGCATCGTTGCTGATTTCACTGGCCGCCGCATTGCTGTTTCAACTGCTTTTGCCGCTGGCTCATTCGACCCTCCATCCACAGCCCGCCCACGAGCTGCTGCGCGAGTTAGCGCAACGGATGGCGCAGCGGCCAAACCTGCTGGAAACGGCACGTTCTCTCCAAAATCTCGCGGCCAAACTCGAAGATCCCAAAGTGCCGCCGCAAGAAAAACGGAACCTGGCTCAGGAAGAGCGCAAGAAAATAGATGAGCAGCAGAAAAAACAAACTCAGAAACAAGACCGTGAGCTATTAAACCAGGCGGCCGGCACGCTCCAGGGTATAGAGCAGCAATCCGGCGGCGCAGAGCGCAAAAAAGATCAGGATAGCGGCGCGGGCGGAATTCAAAGCAATCTGCCGCAGCACGGTCAGGGAGAAGGGAAGCAGAGCGAGGGCAGCGGCGGTGACAGCAACGGCGAGCTTGACGCCCAATTGAACAACGAAATGCAACGAGGGAAAATGGCCCAGGGAAATCCCAAAGAACCGGGTGCGGAAAAGAACCCGGGCGACCAGAGTGGCGGGATCGGCGATCAGCCCGATCCAAACAAAGCCGGCAAGGACCAGAGCAAAGAACGCGCCGGCAAGACCGAAGGCGGTAGGGACGAAAGAACCGGGCGCGGCAAAGTGTCGGAGGAAATTCCTCAAGGCACGCCGCCGGCGGAACGTTTTTACAAACCGGGGGAGGGCGAATCCCAGGGCATCAAGGGCGCGGGATATGTGACGGTGCAGTTGCCGGAAGAACTCGCGGCGGAGGGAAAAGGCGGTGGCCAGAAGCGGGACTCGAAGGGCGGTAGAGCGCTGAGTTCTCAGATTCCCGTAAGCAACGTTCCCTTGCCCAAACATGTGCCCGATGCGCCGGCCGAAAAGCAGCAGATGCCGCTGGAGTACCGCGGAATTTTTCGTTGACGGAAAAAGGGGTGGCGATGGAGCCGGAAAAATTTCAGGATACTTTTAAGCGCATCGAAGCGGAAATACGCAAGGTCATCGTCGGTCACGACGACGCTATCCGAAAAGTTCTGATCGCCTTTTTCGCCGGCGGCCATGTGCTGCTGGAAGGCGTGCCGGGATTAGGCAAGACGCTGCTCGTCAAGGCGTTTAGCGCCGCCATCGGTATGTCGTTCAAGCGCATCCAGTTTACACCGGATCTTATGCCCTCTGATATTGTCGGCACCGAGGTGCTGGCAGAAAACGGCGGACGTAGAGAATTCCAATTCAAAAAAGGCCCGGTCTTCGCCCATGTCGTGCTGGCGGACGAGATTAACCGCGCCACGCCCAAAACTCAGTCGGCCGTGCTGGAAGCAATGGAAGAAAAGCAGGTGACGGTTTTCGGGGAATCGCACTTGCTCGAGTCCCCCTTCATAGTGATGGCGACGCAAAATCCCATCGAGCTCGAGGGCACTTACCCGCTCCCGGAAGCGCAACTGGACCGGTTCTTTTTTAAGCTCCTGGTGACGTCGCCGACGCAGGCGGAGTTGCGCGAGATCCTCAAGCGCACTACGGGCACGGAAAGCGGCGAAACAAACAGGGTTCTGCCCGAAGACGGCGGACGGCACATCAATGACATGAAACAGCTGTTACGCCAGGTCCTGATCGCGCCGCCCATTGAAGACTACGTGGTGCGTCTTGTCCATGGCACGCAACCCGCGGCCCAAAACGGCACCGTGGCGCCGGCGTCGGTAAGAAATTATCTGCGCTTCGGCTCAAGCCCGCGCGGCGCGCAGTCGATCATACTCGGCGCCAAAGGCAATGCCCTTGCCGAAGGCCGGGTTCACGTCAGCTACGAAGACGTGGAAAAAGTCCTCTACCCGGCGCTGCGCCATCGCATCATTCTCAACTTCCAAGCCGAAGCGGAAAACGTCAGCGCGGACCAGATCATCGCCGAGGTCGTTAAACAGGTGCCGCGGACGTAAAGTTGTCTTTCTCACGCCCTCCAAGCAGCGCCGTTCCGCGGCCATGTGAAACGAACCTCAGGGCCCTGTCACCGACAAGCGCAGTTCAAAACGTTTTGAACGATTGGAACTATTTGCACGAATTGAAATCCTGAATAAGTCGCGCGGCCATTCTACTTGACCTTATTCTTTATCGCCGGGATGGATTTGATGTAATCGGCGATGGCTAACGCATCTTCTTTCTTCATGTCTTTGTAGCCATGGGGCGCGCCTTGAATGACTTCGTACATCAAGCCCTGCACGTTGTCGGAGTCAGGCTTAATTCCGGTAAGGAGTAACTCCGCGATATCTTGGCGCCGCCAGTCGCCGATGC
>DASWHT010000038.1:0-7955 GCA_036398075.1 Binatia bacterium
GGAGCCACGGCAGCGGCGGTTCGGTGACAAAATGACCCACGGTCACTTCGTTATCGAAAATCACAGCGACAAAACATTTTTTCTTCAATTCGCCTAATTCGGCCTGAATCATCATTATTCCCTTTCACCGTTGAACCGCGCGCCCAAGCTAAATCAGCGCGCCCCATCGGTTAACGCCTCGAGCGTTTGCCAGCGCGCATAACATTCTTCCAGGTCGCACTTCAACGCTTCCAAGCGCTCCAGCGTAGCCGTGATCCTGTCACTCGACTGCCGGTAAAACTCGGCGCCGCCCATGAGCCGGTGCAACTCCGCCTGCTCCGCTTCCAACGCTTCGATGGCTACCGGCAAGGCTTCGAGATCGCGCTGCTCTTTGTAGGTTAACCTGCGCGGTTTGTCCGTTCGCTTAGCTTGCGATGGCGCCGGGGGCAATTGCGTATTGCCGCGTTTCTTCGTCTCGCTGGGTATTTCGGGAATTTGCCGTTGATAGCGCTCCCAGTCTTCATAGCCGCCGGCGTATTCGCCAAATTTACCATCGCCCTCGAACACCAAGGTGCTGGTCACGACGTTATCGAGAAACGTCCGGTCGTGGCTGACCAGCAGCAGTGTCCCCTCGTATGCGGACAGGAGTTCTTCCAGAAGCTCGAGCGTGTCCACATCCAAATCATTGGTCGGCTCGTCCAAAACCATCATGTTGGCTGACTGGGTGAATATCTTCGCCAGGAGCAAACGGTTGCGTTCGCCGCCGGACAAGGCTTGGACCGGTGAATCGATGCGTTGGGACGGAAACAAAAAGTCCTTCAAGTAGCCGATCACGTGGCGCGGGCGTCCCCTGACCGTCACGTAGTCCGAGTCGGTCATGTTTTCGCGCACGGTTTTTTCTGGATCGAGCATGCGGCGGTGCTGGTCGAAATAAGCGAGTTGCAACCTGGTGCCCAAGACAACTTCACCGCTGGTCGGCTCAAGTTCACCCAGAATCAACTTGAGGAGGGTGCTCTTGCCCGAGCCGTTGGGACCGAGGATGCCGACCCGGTCGCCGCGCAGAATTCGCGTCGATAAATCGTGAATGATCGAATTATCGCCGTAACAAAAGCTCACCCGCCGCACATCGACTACGAGCCGGCCGGACAGAGCGCCGGCGTCCATGCTAAAACTGGCTTTTCCTTGAGCCTCTAATCTCTCCGCTTTGTCGCGGCGCATGGCCTGCAACGCGCGCACCCGGCCCTCGTTGCGCGTGCGCCGAGCTTTGATCCCCCGGCGAATCCAAGCTTCTTCCTCGGCAAGTTTCTTATCGAACTTGGCGCTGGACCGCTCTTCGATCTCGAAGAGTTCCTCCTTCCGGCGCAGATACCCATCGAAGTTGCCGGGGAACGAGGTCAGCTTACCACGATCCAATTCGACGACGCGGGTCGCCAATCGGCGCACGAAAGTGCGGTCATGGGTGATGAACATCACCGCGCTATTGTAATTGAGCAGATACTTTTCCAGCCAAGCGATCGCGTTGATATCCAAATGATTGGTCGGCTCATCAAGCAGTAAAAGATCCGGCTCGCTCACCAGCGCGCGCGCCAGCATGACCTGACGGCGCGTGCCGCCGGAGCAATCGGTAAGCGGTTTATCCGCAGGCAGATTCAACCGCGTGAGCATGGTTTCGACTTTCTGATTGATGTTCCAGCCGTCCAGTGTTTCGATGCGCCCCTGTAACTGAGCCAACGCCCGTAGCGATTCGCGCTGCGCCAAGCCATGGTGATGGGTCAGGTTGTGAAATTCGGCAAGCAGCGGGCCCAACTCGCCGAGACCACCGGCGACGACTTCAAAAATCGTTTGTTCCGTGTCCGGCGGCACTTCCTGCTCCAGATGAGCGACCCGGAGCGTTTCCATGCGCCAGATTTCGCCATCGTCCGGCGCCGCCGCGCCGGTAATTACGCGGAACAGAGTAGTCTTGCCTGTGCCGTTGCGCCCGACGAGGCAAACCCGCTCGCCGGCATCGACTTGAAAGTCGACATCGGCCAGCAAAGGCTGATCGCCGTAGGCCAGCGAGATATTATCCAGTCGGATTAATGGCATGGAACCATCGGTAGATTGCCCGCGGTATGATCTCCGTCGAACGGAACAGCCTGACGTTAACTGAGCAACACCGGCTCCTAGCATAAATCATCGCGACTCCAAACGTAAGCGACATCGGCAGAAGACAGCCGGCGCCCGTTGGAAAATTCTGCGTACTGCACTATGCTCGGTAAGACTCTGCTCAGGAGGCATCCGTTGTGCACCTTGCCCTGGACAATCATCTCGACGACCGGCTGATTCGATTACTGCGTCACTTTGGCCTCGCGCGCGCCCACTTCGCCGCTTGCATGCCGCGCGACTGGGAGGGGCTGGCCGCCAAACATCCGGAGACGATTTCATCGCTCACCCTGTTAGCGCCGATGGGTTTCAACATTACGGCCCTGCAAGCCGCCAAGTTTCCGCTACTCCTCATCGCCGGCGACCAGGGACGCCCGGCCAAAGATACACAGGGCGCTATGACCAAGTTGCCGCATGCAGAACTGGTGACGTTGGAAAATTACTTCAGCCCGCCGTGGGCCGACAGCGCTGCCGATCGCAGTGACCAAGTATTTGCCGCCATGCGCGACTTCATCGCCCGAGCCGACGCAGCACAAGGGCCGTCGAATATTCTCGATCGCGCCGAAGGTTCCGGTGAAGTCGCCGGCGTTTCGTTTCGCGTGCGCGGAAAAGGTATACCTCTGGTGCTCATGCCGCTCGCCCTCTCACCGTCGCAGTGGGAGCCGCTGATACCGGTGCTCAGCGAACATTTCTGCACCATCGCCCTGGGCGGCGCAACACTGGGGATGGTGGCTCATCTCGAAGCGCGCGCACAGTCGGGTTACATGCGCGTCATCCATCAACTTATCGATGAGACCCAACTTCAACCCGGCCAGTCCGTCTTGGAAGTCGGTTGCGGTCCGGGCGCGGTGATACGCAGATTGGCCCAGCGCACAAGCGGCCGAAATCCCATCGTCGCGGTGGATGTAAACCGCTACTTGCTTGGCGAAGCCCACGCTCTGGCCCGGCGCGACGGAGTCGATGGCATGATCGAATTTAAGGAAGCCGACGCCGAGCATTTATCCTTCGAGCGAAACCGCTTCGACGTGACTCTGGCTTGCACGGTGATGGAAGAAGGCGACGCCGATCGCATGCTCGCCGAATTGGTCCGCGTTACCAGGCCGGGTGGCAGAGTCGGCGTCGTCGTACGCTCCATCGACATGCCGCGCTGGATCAACCTAAAGCTTGGCCCAGCGCTCAAAGCAAAGGTGGAGGACCCTGGTTTAATTGGCGGCAACGTTCAAGAGCGCGGCTGCGCCGATGCAAGCCTTTACCGGCGCATGCTGGAAGCGGGATTGATAAACCTGGCCATGATGCCGCAATGGGTAAGCCACAACGGTGGCGAACGTCTGCGATTTATGTGCAGCCGCATCGCCGCCACGCTCACTCCGGAAGAGCTCAACGAGTGGCACCGCACCGTAGCCGCCGGGGAGGCGGACGGCAGTTTTTTCATTGCCGAGCCGTTTCACTGCGCGGTGGGAACGAAGCCGTAAGGTTTCTGTTCAAAGTTTAACGTTCAATGTTCAACGTGCCGACTTGGGATTCGGCACTTTGAACTGAATTCTGCCTGAGACCGGAAGGGATCGCCCCACGGCGCAACGATAATCCAGTGAATAGTGCGGACCGACGCGCAGCGAACTGGCGCTTTATTTCAGAGCCGGGAGCACTTCTTCGCCCAGGAGATCGATCTGCTCGTACCAATCGGCGTAGCGCAACCTAAGATCGTAGACGATATGCTCCGCGCCCGCCTCTTGGTAGGCGCGCGTCTCTCGCGCGATGTCCTGCGGCGCGCCGGCCAAAAGCACGCCGTGGATATCTTCCAGCGTGGAAAAGCTGCCGGACGGAGGCAGTACCCAAGTCGACGAGTTGTGGGCCTCATCGATTAACGAGCGGATTTCGATACCGTCCAACGCCGCTTCTTTTGTTCCGGCCACGCTCGTAAACGGCATGACGGCCGCCGTAATCAACGGCTTGGCCGCGGCCCGGCACAGCTCGCTAATGTATTCCATGCGCTTGCGATAGGTCGGCAGGGTGATCCGCGCCGGCATCCAGCCGTCGCCATAGCGCACGGCGCGGCGGCAAGCCGCGGGCGTGCCGCCGCCGATCCAAATGGGAATCGGCTTTACCGGGGCCGGTTTTAGCTGGACGTCTTTGAAGTTAAAGTATTGGCCTTCACAAGAGATCTTTTCTCCCGCCCATAGACTGCGGCAGATGTCGATATTTGCCGCCGCCAGCTGGGCTCGGCCTTCGAGCTTGTGGGGCCGGCCGGCGGCGGCGAACTCGTGCGCGAAGCCGCCCAGGCCCATCCCCATGATTACGCGGCCGCCTGAGATCACGCTGAGCCCGGCGAAGGATTGCGCCAGATGAATCGGGTGGCGATGGCAAATCGCCATTGCCGTGCCCAGATTTATTTTTTTCGTAGCCGCCGCCACGGCGGCGAGCAGCAGCAGACCCTCGACGTGCTGGTTGCCGCCACCCTCCCCCGCGTGTGGTTTGAAGACCAGATGATCTCGCACCCAGACCGAATCGAAACCGTAAGCTTCAGCCCGGCGCGCGCCCTCGAGGCATTTTTCAACGGATATGTGCGCACCGAAATGGGGCAATAGTAAACCGAGCTTCAATTTGGCAGACATGGGTTTTTGAGAACGATTATTCGCCCATTTCAGCCGCGAGTTTCTCACGTTTCGACTTCAAGACGGGGACCAGCGCGGTTAGCAAGAAAGCCATGGCGAGAATCATCAGGACGCCGGAAACGGGCCGCGTAAAGAAGATCGCAAAGCTGCCCCGCGAAATCAAAAGCGCTTGCCTGAGCGAGCTTTCCATCATCGGCCCTAACACCAAGGCCAGCAGAAACGGCGCGCCGTCAAAACCCAACCGGCGCAGAACCAACCCGGCGACGCCGGCGCTGACCATAATGAAGATTTCCACGATATTGTTATTGATGCTGTAGACGCCGATCAAACAGAAAAGCAAAATCAGCGGATAGAGAATCACGTAAGGAACTCTTAACAACCGAACCCAGATGCCGATGAGCGGCAGATTGAGAATCAGCAGCATGGCATTGCCGACGTACATGCTCGCCACCACGCCCCAAAACAACTCCGGATAGTTTTTCATGAACAACGGCCCCGGCTGCACGCCGTGGATGAGCAGCGCGCCGATGAAAAGCGCCATCACGATATTGGACGGAAAACCGAGCGACAGCAGCGGAATAAAAGCGCCGGCAGTGGCGGAGTTGTTGGCCGATTCCGGACCGGCGACTCCCTCGATGGCGCCTTTGCCGAATTTCTCCGGATGGCGCGAAAGGCGTTTCTCAATCGCGTAAGACGCAAATGACGACATCGCGCCGCTCGGTCCGGGGAGAATACCGATGAAAAAACCCACTACCGATCCTCTGACGATGGGCCAAATGCTGTCCTTCCAATCATTAAGGCTTGGCAATAGACCCTTGATTTCCCGCTCGTAGACATCGCCGCGCAAGCTCTTGCCCAGGTTGTCTAGAATCTCCGCAACGCCGAACAGTCCCATGGCGATTGGGACGAGCCCCAGGCCGTCACCCAAAGTCAGGCTGCCGTAGGTAAATCGTTCATGGCCTGAGATCGGGTCCGTGCCGATGGTTCCCATGAGAAGGCCGAGAACCGCCATCAGCAACGCCTTGAGTATCGGGCCGCGCGAGAGATACGACACCAGCGTGAGACCGAGGAATGTGATGGCGAAGTACTCCGGCGGCCCGAAGCCGAGGGCAAAGGCGCCGAGCAGCGGCGCGAAGAACATTAAACCGATAAGCCCCACCGTGCCGGCGATGAAAGAGCCCAATGCGGCAATGCCCAAGGCCGGACCCGCGCGCCCCTGCCGCGCCATTTGATAGCCGTCGAGGCAAGTCACGACGGATGCCGCCTCGCCGGGAATATTGACTAGAATGGAAGTGGTGGAACCGCCGTACATGGCGCCGTAGTAAATTCCGGCCAGCATGATGATCGCCGCGGCCGGGGCCATCTTGAAAGTCAACGGCAAAAGCAGCGCGATGGCGGCGATGGGGCCGAGGCCCGGCAAGACCCCGATGAAGGTTCCCACGAGCACGCCTATGAAACAGAAGAGCAAATTCGTTGGTTGGAGAACTACCGAAAACCCCAGCCCTAGATTCGCCAGCGTTTCCACGATAGGTCAGATGAGCAGAAACCCAGCGGGTAGGGGGGCGCCGAGAAGCAGGCCGAAGATGATGTAGGAAACCAACGAAGCGGAAAGCGCGACGGCGCCGGTTTGCGCCCAGCTCTTTCGTTCGACGATTCGCAACAGGAACGCGACAAACAGAAAGGTCGTCACAAGGTAGCCCACATATTCAAAAATGAACGCAAAGGCCAAAAGCGCCGTCACGGTCAAGATGATTTTTTTCCAAACCAGCCGGCTGTCTTCGCCTTCCTGCTTGCCGCCGGCGCGAAGCGCGGCAATCAAGCCGGCGAGAGCCAC
This sequence comes from Binatia bacterium, assembly GCA_036398075.1. Classification (GTDB taxonomy): domain Bacteria; phylum Desulfobacterota; class Binatia; order UBA9968; family UBA9968; genus DATACQ01. Next base: position 6,568 of record DASWHT010000038.1, read on the forward strand.
GACGGCCAACAACGCCGCCAGGACAGCGGGAAAAAACCCTGCCCCCGGCGCGTTAGTTCTGCCAAAGGGGAGCTTCAGAGCCTCGTAAAAAGCTACTAAGGCGATCAAGACAAAGAACAGCCAGGCGACGGCGGCGCGCTTCACGGGCGCTCTCGCGGCAAACCCGCGAATCCAATGGAGTGTTGGAGTAATGGAGTATTGGAGTTTTGGATCTCGAACCCATCACTCCGCCACTCCAAGACTCCAGCACTCCAATCACCGCGGGGCGATTGAGCGCGACTGTTTATATCGCCTGCGTCGCCAGCTATCGGCATATGAGTCTTTTTCAGCAGCCTGCTAATCGAGTTTGGCGATCTTGGCCACTTCGGACCAGCGTTTATGCTCGGCAGCGAGAAATTTCTTGGTCTCCTCCGGCCCGATATTCTCAACTGACACGCCGGCTTTTTCGATCTTCGCGGCGATTTCTTTATCGGCGATGGTGTTGCGAAAGACATTAGCCAGTCTGTTTACGATCGCCGGCGAAGTGTTCGCCCGCACGAAGAAAACGAACCAGGGACTTGCTTCCACGGCGGGTAAACCTTTTTCGAACGTCGTCGGCACCAATGGCAGCTCCTTCACGCGCTTTTCTGTCGCCGCCACCAGCGCGCGCAACCCGCCGGCTTCAAGATGCGGACGAACGGTCCCCATGCCAATGATGCTCGTATGAATGTTTCCGCCCAAAACTCCCGTGGCAACCGGCGCCTCGCCACCCAGCGGGACGTGAATCAGATCGATACCGGTCTCTTTTTTGAATAACTCCATGGCGAAATGACCGCTGGTACCCGTGCCGGGCGTGCCAAACGTCAGTTGCCCCGGCTTTTTCTTGGCCTCGGCGATAAAATCTTCAACGGTTTTCCACGGCGAGTCCGCTTTCACGATCATCACCGCCGGTGTGCGGCCGAGAAGATTCAGCGGCGTGAAATCGCCGAGCTCGAAGCCGATGCCTTTTCGCGCCAGCGGAATCAGCGCCACCGGTGGCGGTGCGATCAGAATCGTGTAGCCGTCGGCGGGCGCGTCCTTGACGGCCTTGATACCGACGGCGCCGCCGCCGCCGGTTTTGTTCACCACGACCACTGGCTGTCCAAGGGCCGCCGATAACTTGTCCGTGAGTAGCCGCGCCACAATGTCAGTCGTGGCGCCCGGCGGAAACGGATTGACGATCTGCACCGTCTTGGTCGGATACTCCGCCGCCCGAACCCCAAACCCAAATAACAGCGAAGCCAGAGTGACGGCAAAGAAAAATACTCTGAGGAATCTATTCATAGACGTTCCTTTCACAGCAGCTTACGTGCCGTTCTTTAACACGCGACTATGATACCGTCAATCGCGTGGGCCGTCGTCCGCGGATG
>DASWHT010000039.1:0-5410 GCA_036398075.1 Binatia bacterium
CATACTGTGTGCTAAAGTGAATGATTTCAGCGCCGGTGCGATTCGCCGCTTCGGCAAGAAACCGCGGCCCGTCCACGTTCACCGGCTGAGCCCTGGCCGGCTTTTCGTCCGCCTCATCGACTTGGACGACAGCGCCGTTGATCATCAGATCGGGACGGAAGTCCGCCACGCGTCGGTGCACCGAGTCGCCGTCGGCAATATCGAGTTCTCGGTGTGTCAAAGCCAGTACCTCGTGATCGCGCGCGAACCGGCGCGCGCAATGGCTCGCGACCAGTCCGGCGCCGCCGGTGATGAGAACCTTCATGGCGACCAAACTGTAATGCGAAGCCGGAGGTTCAGCAAGCGATGGAGACGGCAGTGGTGGAGTACAGGAGAATTGGAGTACTGGTAGAATTCGAGCCGCGGGGCGCGACGGGACGCTTCAACACAACCGAAGATTGAGAATGGAGGATAGAGAATCGCTATCTTCGATCCTCTATCCTCGATCCTCGATTTTTTAAATGCGTCCTTTCCGGAGCCTGCTAATACTCCGGCTTGCTTCGTTTGAGATTTTCCAGCTCGATGCGCTGGCGTTCAAGCTCAAGCTGATTTCTCTGAATCTGCACGTCCTGATTTATTGCCGCGTTCTCCCGGCCCTGCAGCTGATCACCGATCAACGCCCCGGCGCCGAGTCCTAATACACCGCCAATTGCCGCTCCGGCGGCTGGATGGCGTACCGCGGAACCGATAAGGCCGCCCGCTGCGGCGCCACCGAGCGCGCCGATGCCCGCGCCTTTTTCCCGGGTTGTCAAAGAGCCGCCGGCGCACCCCAAGGTCAAGGTACCTAAAAACGCCGTCATGGCAATGATGCCAGCCAGTTTGTTGATTCGATGAAATGTGACTTTCATGGCAAACACCCTCCCTACAATGTCCTTTAGACGTTCCAGCGACGAATTTGTTTACCGACCCGGCGGCATGCATTGAGTTCAAAACGTTCAAGCCGTTTAAGCCGTTCAAAACGTTTTGAACGATTTGAACATTTTGAACGATTTGAACGCAGCTTCTGTCGCCATTAACCGAACCGCCGCAGTTCGGCGATCCGGTCATCCAGCGCGGGGTGAGTCGAAAGAAATCCGCCGCCACGGTCTCCGCCCGCGCGGCGTATCCAGTCCAGTGTGTCAATCATGATCTCTTTACGATAGCCGGCGCGCTGGAGAATCTCTATGGCGTGCCGGTCGGCCGCATATTCCTCCGAACGCCCATAGCTGCGCGCGATGAGCGTCCCTGCCAGCGGTGTCAACGCGCTGCTTCCCGGCAGCAGCTGCTCGAGCAAAGCCACGCCCGCGTTGATCCCCGCGCCGAGCACCTGCGCTCTGGCGACATGGCCGAGGTCTTCGTGGGCGATTTCATGCGCCAGCACCCCGCGCAACTGGTCATCGCTCGCTCCCTGCACGAGCGCCGTCGTGACGTAGAATTGGCATCCACCGGCGTTGGCGGCGTTAATTTCGTTTTCCCGTATCAATCCGACCCGCATCTCATTCATGGGGCAAGGACGGTCCATCGCGCCAACCAAAGGCATGATAATCCGGCGCAGGCGCTGCGCTTCCCAAGAGTCGCTGGCCGCGCCGCGCCGCGTGTTGCCATAATTGGCATCGGCGCGCGGCGCGCGCGGAGCCGGATAGGGTGTGGCCGCAATGCAGCCGGAGAATTGAATCACCGCGAGCAACAGCGCTCCAACCGTCAGCCGCGGCCGCTCGTTCTTATCTTCGACGCTGGTTTTCACGGGCTGCGGATTTCAGCCTAATCGAGGAACAACAAAAATGCCTCACGACTCCGCCTTCGGCAGCTGGCTGGCCGTCGACTGCGTAGCGTGATTATCTTCGATCAGTTCAAGATAGACGCTGCCGAAAACTATTTTGCTGCTGAGCTTGATCGGTATCCGCCGCGCATCCGCCGAGATCCAAATTACCGCGTCGTTCAAACGTTCCGCGTAACCGCTTTTGGTGATGTTCTGCAGGCGTGGGATAATCCTGTAAGCTTCCACGGTCTTGCCGGACTCCAGGGTCACCGGTTCTTTGCGCTCGATGTGCAGCTCCAGGAGATAGCGGTAGCGTCCGCCAAATAACTTGAAATACAGCCGGTCGCCGGTTTTGAAATCAAGACTGCGCGCGAGATAAACCGCCGTTAGCGGATCAAGCGTGTTTTGCGAGTCGAACTCAAAGGATTTCCGCCGTTTGCCCACCTGCTGGCGGTTCACCGCCCAGCGTTTCGTCGACTCGTTATAACGTGCCTCGGTGTTGATGACGCGGGAGTTTTCCCGTTGGTGGAAGCTGAAGCTTGAAGGGATGAGCGCTCGGGAGTCAAAACTCGAATGGATCGTATCGCGCATTTTCCAAATCAGATCCAGTGCTCTGGAAGTCTTAGCCTCCACCCGCACGTTGTAAACCTGCCGGCCGCCGACAACCGCGGGCGTGGTGTATATCTCCGCGGTTGCTATCGAAACCAGACCATTCCAACTGCCGCGGTAAACCGCCTTTTCCCCGCCCTCGAACGGATAATACTTGGGCTGATAAGCCGGCACCGCTTCGGGCTTAATAGGCAGTACCTGGCCGCCATCCAAAACCGGCACCGCGAGCAACACCACGAGCATCGAGAGGGCAGCAAGAAAGTTCATTTTATTTCTCATTACGCACCCTTAGACGAATGGCGAGGGCAGATATTAAGGGGGTTTTCTGAAAAACTAAAACGGCCTTCAACCAGTTGTTTTTATTGCCAACATCAAGTCTATTCGTTACCATTCCTGACATTTAGAGGAGGCTGTCCGTGCAACCCATACCCTTAAGGTTTTTCTCCGTCATAGTTCTAGCGTCAAGCTTTGCCACTGCCGGCGCCATCGGCGAAGACAAAGGATACTCGACCGTGCCGTCGCCGGAGCAGGTTAAAGCCTGCTTGAGACAAGTCGGTGGCGCGAAGTGCCTCGACAATCTGTTTCGCGAAATGCTTAAAACCCATTCCACCGCCCAGGCGTTGGAGCTGATCCAGCGCTTTGAAAGAGAAGACCCGGAGTTACGCCGCGACTGCCACCCGGTGGTCCATGCCATCGGCCGAGAGACCTATCGCTTAAAAGGAAATATCCATGACTCATTTTCCGCCTGCGACCAAACCTGCCATTCCGGCTGCTATCACGGCTCGGTGGAGAGGTTTCTGCGCGGTAACGAGATTTACGCCCAAGCTAACAAGCATCCAACTCAAGCCGAGCTTAAACAAAAGGCCGCCGCCGCTTGCGATCCGAAACTTCCGGGGCGGCTGCGTTTTCAATGCCTGCACGGTTTGGGCCACGCGCTGCTTTATTTCTCGCGCTATCGACTGGTCCCATCTCTGGAAGCCTGCGACGCGCTTAGCGAGGACTGGAGCCGCAGTTCATGTTACGGCGGTGTGTTCATGGAAAACGTCTTCAACGCCACGCCGGAAACCCGCGATCTCAGTCCCACAGACTACCACTATCCGTGCAACAATTTGAGCGAAGAATACCGCGGCGAGTGCTACGTCATGCAAACATCGCGGATGGTCGAAATGGGGCTTTCCACCGAGGAGCTTTTCCACCAATGCGCCAAAGCAGGCGTTCATAGCGCCCAATGTTCGTTGTCCGTGGGGCGTGATCTTTCCAACCATGTGCGCGTCGGTGAAACCACCGGCGCCGCGCGCAAGTGTGAGTTGGCCCAGGGGGACGATCGCCGAGCCTGCGTTCGCGGCGTTGTCTACGCGCTTATCGATAATACCTGGGATGGGCGCTACGCCTGGCCGTTCTGCGCCGCCCTTGCCCAAGAAAATGATCAATACCGCTGTTTGCGAGAAACCATTCAATACTTGAAGACCACGTTCGAAAAAACCGGCGACGAAATTGGCAAAGACTGTGGGCGTTTCGCCAACATCTCGCGCCGCTGTGAAAAACTGGCGGCGCAATAAAAACCGTTTCGGGTTCAAAGTTCAACGTTCAAAGTTTCGATACGAAGGAGTCGGTTCGTAAATCCGTCGGCGGTTCGAGAAGTGTCAGTTGATTAAGACTTTTTCTCTGACGTTTTGAACGGCTTGAACGACTGGAACGATTTGAACCGTCGCGTTCAGGCCGGCTTGATGCATCGCATCGTGCGAATCCGGAACCTTGAACTTTGAACCTTGAACTTTGAACGGAAGTTAAAACATATAACTGCCGCAGTTGATATTGTAGGACTGTCCGGTGATGAACGCCGCCGCGTCGCTGGCAAGAAAAAGAATCGGTCCGGCAATGTCCTCGGGCTCGAGCACATGGGGCAGCGGCGTCGAGCGCAGCCGAGCCATGATTTCTTCTTCGGAACGATGTTGGCGGGGCATAGCAGTATTTGCCGAGCCTGGACAAATGGCATTGACGGTAATCCCATCCGGTCCCAGCTCGCGGGCCAGCGCTTTGACGAATCCCATCACCGCGGCCTTCGACGCGGCATAATGGGAGAATTGCCTCATACCGTAATGGCCGATGCCGGATGCGAGGCTGATAATCCGGCCGCTTTTTTGCGCGCGCATGGCCGGCACGAACTCCCGGCAACAGAGGAAGTTGCTGCCGACGTTGACGTCCATGGTGCGATCCCAATCCTGTTCGGAAAGGTCAACCACCGACGCCTTGGGAAAATAAATGCCGGCAACGTTGACCAGGATATCGGCGCGGCCAAAATGCCCGAACGTTTCCTGCGCCATGCGCTTGACGGAGGACTCACTGGCGACGTTAACTTCGACGGCGAGCCCTTGGGCGCCAAGTGCGTGTAATTCACCCGCCACGGACTGCGCTTTCTCGCCCTGCAAGTCGGCGACGACAACTTTCGCTCCTTCTCGGCCCATGCCGAGGGCGACGGCCCGGCCGATCCCTTGCGCCCCACCCGTGACAACCGCAACTTTGTCTTTGAGTCTCATGGCATCACCAGCCCTCCGTTCACATGAAACGTTTGCCCGGTAATCGCCGCGGCTTCGGCCGTGGTGAGGAAATAATACATCTCGGCCAAATCCTCGGGCTGCCCGGTTCGCCCGAGCGGGATGGACGAATACCAACGCTGCTTGCGCGCCTCTGGAGTTTCTTTTTCCATTACGCGCGGCGTATCGGTGGGACCGGGCGCCACCGTATTGGCGAGGATACCGTCGGGCGCCAGCTCGAGAGCAAGCGATTTGGTAAAACTGATGATACCGGCCTTGGCGGCGGCATAAGGCGCGCGCAACGCCGAGCCGGTGACGCCATAGTTGGACGCTGTGTTCATGATGCGCCCGCTTTTTTGCCTCTGCATGACCGGCGCAACTTCGCGGCACATGAGAAAAGTGCCCTTCACATTAGTATCGATAACCTGCTTCCACTCGGCCCAGGTGAATTCTTCGATGCGCTTGGTGTAAAAGCTGCCGCCGGCGATAT
>DASWHT010000040.1:0-2605 GCA_036398075.1 Binatia bacterium
ATCTGCAACCCGTCAAACTCTTCCACGCTGCCCCGAAGCTTCGCGAATTGGCCGAAGTCGGGGACATAGTAAACGGTTATGGGATCGTCCCCCAGCCATTGTTGGATCTCGGCGAGCTTCGACGCCTGATCCAAGGGCAACGTGATAAAAACCTGGTCTGCCGCCCGATCATGAACGAGCCGCTCAAGTTCGGCGCGCGTTCTCAGAATTCGCACGCCAACCGGCTCAGGGCCCAGGTTCCATTCGTCGGTAAAGAAAATCCCGGTGACTTCGAGACCGAGGTGACGGTACCATACCAGTTTGCCCAAGAGATCTCTTGCCTGAGCGGGAGCGCCGATGATGAGCACAAGGCGAAGGTTGTACCCTTTTCTGCGGAGAAATCTAAGCGCTTCGCGGACGCTCACGTGACTGAGACTTAGCAAGACCAGGCTCGTCGACCAGAAGATCGCCACCACGGCCCTCGATAAGACGATTTCTCGAATGAGAAAAAGGACGGCAAGAAAAACCAACAGCGCAAGGCTCGATCCTTTAATCAGGTCGGCGATTTCCCGCACGCGGGAGGAGATTCGCCGCGGCCGGTATAAATCCAACCCGACAAAGACAGCCGCCCACACACCTAGAATGATAAGCCATGCCACCGCGTAGTGACGGAAAAGGTAATCTTCGCGCTGAACGAACAAGACAGTGTGAAAACGGATCAAATACGCCGCCCACCACGCCAGGCTGACCAGCAGCAGGTCGTTGAGCAGCATGAGACTTTTGAAAAAATCACTGTGCCGTTTGAGCATGATATAGCCGACCGTTCAATTCGTTCAAAAAGTTCAAATCGTTCAAAACGTTTTGGATCCCTCGAACGTTCGGAACCACGGGAACGATTGGAACTCCAGTCTCGCCCGCTCGCTGCTCGATTTCAAACTGAATAGTGATCGTTCCCGCGACGTATCGAGCTGCTCAACCGCTTTCCTTAACGTTGAACCTTGAACTTTGAACCGCTATTTCCCCGCCGCCCGCCCGCGCCACTCGTCGAGCCGGGTTTCGACGAAATCTTTGACTTGCGCCTTGAACCGTTCGCGTGAAAATCCCGCCGCATGCCGCCTGATTTTTGCCGGATCAAAGGCGTCTCTCGCCCGCTCAAAAAGCTCGACGGCCGTAATCAGACTTTCGACTGTCTGTTGCGGAAATAATATACCAGTCGGCCCGGTTTCCCGGTCCGGCGCGCCGCCGCAAGCATCGAACGGAATCACGGTTTCCAGCAACCCTCCCCTACCGTAGCCGATGACCGGCCTACCGCTGGCTTGAGCCTCCAGTGGCACGATACCGAAATCTTCTTCACCTGGAAAGATCAAGGCCTGGCACGCGCCATAGAGTTCGGCCAAGCCGGCGTCGTCTACCCATCCGAGAAATTCGATATTCCGCCCCGCCGCTCTCTCTAAGCTTTTTCTAAGCGGACCATCCCCGGCAATTTTCAGGGGCAGATTGAGTTTGTTGAATGCTTCGACGGCAAGGTCGATTCTTTTGTAAGGAACGAGGGCCGAAACCACAAGATAATAGGGCTCTTGTTTGTGCCGAATAGAGAATTTCTCGCTGTCCACCGGCGGGTAGATCACTGTCGCCGGCTTTGTGTAGAGCTGGCTGATTTTTGCCGCAACGTTTCGCGAGTTAGCCATGAAATAGTCGACGCGCCCGGCCGAATTCACGTCCCAACGTTGCAGGTATGGACGGCACACCGACATGGCCGCCCGTGTTAGCGACCCCCCGGTGGAAAAATAGGCATCGTGCATATCCCAGACGTAGCGCATGGGCGCATGTATGTATGCAAAATGCAGAGCCCGGTGCGGGAAAACTCCTTTTGCGACGCAGTGACTGCTCGATAGGATGAGATCGTAGTCGCGCAGCTCGAACGCTTCGATCGCCACTGGGAAAAAGGGCAGCAAATAACGGAAGTGGCGTTTAGCCATCGGTAATCCGTCAACCCATGAAGTACGCACTTTCATGCGTCGAATCGTCGGTGAAATCTTTTCTGCGGCATAAACCAGCGTGTAGAGCTCCGCGTCAGGAAAAAGCTCGCAGAAAACTTCGAGGCATTTCTCCCCTCCTCTCATTGCCACAAGCCAATCGTGGACAAGCGCCACACGCATCAAAAGTTTCGCCAGCTTTCTCTAGGCTGCGGGCAAACGGTCAAGCATATTCTTTGCGGCCAGTCGAACACTATGATATCGAGGCAGCAGTTATCGTTATGGATTTCATGGATCTCGGATGCCCGGTATTGCGGGCGCGGTATTTCGAACTTTTCATGGCGGCAGTTGGTTATTTTGGTCACGGGGCATTGGGAAGCGCTGTCGGTCTGCTACTTTTAGCTCATGGTTACACGTATGACAACCAGCGAACCAAGCGCGCCGGCATTGCCGTACTAGCTGCCCTGATGATCTCGGGCATCGCCGCGGAACTTCTGAAACATTTCATTCGTCTGCCCATACCGAGACTGCGCACGAGCGGTGGATTCCCTTCCGGCCACGCCAGCGCCGGCTTTGCTCTGGGCTCTGTTCTTGCTGCCGCGTTTCCAGCGCTGGGCCCCGTCTTTTACATGCTGGCCGTTTTGAGCGCC
>DASWHT010000041.1:0-3698 GCA_036398075.1 Binatia bacterium
GTGAGGCCTCGGATTTCGCGGCATGATATCCCATGGGATCGCCTTGACAGTCTAACGGGTGGCGTGCAGGAAGGAACCGGCGACGGGCCTACGCCCCTGGCGCGCCCGTCACCGGGGAAGCAACTGCCAGGAAGGAGATGCTACCCGCCATGGAACGCCGAGATTTTCTGCTGGGATTTTCCGCAACCGGCGCCGTTGCGTCCACTCAGGTGGCGGCGGCGGCCGATGCCGACGCGCTGGCCGCGCGCGGAGTCAAGATCGCCCCCACCATGGCCGACCTGCGCGCCCTCAAGCCGACCCTCGGGTCCTCGGATCAAGTCCGAGGAGATCCGAGGGCCGGCGACCTCGCCTGGCTCCGCGGCCACCACCGCCCCAACGACGGCGGCGAGGGCTTCTTCCATTGGGACGCGGAGTCAAAAGACGCCGACAACGGCGGCACCATTATCGCACTGAATGGAGGCAGAGGGCGGTGGGTGCGTGCGTATTCGGGGCCGATAAACGTACAGTGGTTCGAGACAGCCGCAAAAGCACTGGAATACGCGAACGTGTTGTATGATGCGGTCTTGTTCTTCCCACGAAGTCCAACCGCCTACAAGTGCGGTGACAAAATCGTTAAATCGGGCGTTACCATCCAAGGAGAAGGAATCAGTTCCAAGATATCGGGCAAACTGACATTCGCCACTGGGCCACGATCAATAACCGGAGCATGTCGAGACGTCGTGTTGGAAAATGGCGCACACCTTCAAGGATGCCGTAATCGCCTGTTTGAAAACGTTCAGTTCGGTGACATTGTCACGTTCGATGAAAAGGCGTTATCTCATTACAACACATTCCTGAATTGCGTTTGGATTGGAGTGGGATCCGCAATCCGCGTTCCAAACAATAACCATTTTAACAAGGTAATAAGTTGCCGTATTGCGCTGAACCACGGCTTCAGCGAAGGCATAAAAATCGCCCATGCCGATGGCTGGAATATTATCGGAACAAGCATCGAGGCCCTGCCGGACGCCATGGAACCGTTTGGTCCTTTTCTTGATCTCGATGGGCGAAATCACACGGTATCAGGATGCTGGCTTGAACGCCGTTACAACCTCGGCACTTACGAGCCAGGGGTCATCTTGCGCGGAGAGGGGATAAATTTTCAGATCGGCTCGCTCGTTCATTATGCGCCACTGGACGACCGGGGTCAGAATAACGTTATTTCCGGCGCGCTGTGGCATGCGTCTTACAAGAAGATGTATTTAGTCGAGAACAGCGGCGTTACCCCGGTGATGCCGAATAAAAATGGAGAAGGCTCCATTCCGCACGGCCTTTATAAGCCGCCGCAGACAGCGGTTGTCTGCATGAAAGGCCGGACTGCCAACAATGTAGATTTAATTGCTACCGATCGAGAAAATATCATTGTCCGCATAAAAGACCCGAAAGGTGCGGACGTAACAACCGGCTCCTACGAAATTAGTTGGCATAGCAAGACATAACAATTTTTAGCCTTGGTCGATGATCCTATGCGTTTTGGCGCGACAGGTTTGCAGGTTTAATTCTCTTGGTGGCTTTGTAAGTTACCACTTCTCGCCGCAGTGCTGCCCCATAGGCAAGAACACACAAAAATACCATGAATGAGTGCTCATGTAGGGCCAAACCTGAACTCGTGATATTTCTCAAGAGCACAAGGGTTAATACACCTAGCATTTCGGCGTGAACGCTGCGGCCAACCGCGCTCTGCATCCATGGATGAGGTGCATTCGTCAACAGCAAAACACGCATTGATGCCCAGATGATAGCGGTTAGCCAGGGCACCAAACCGAGAAGCCCGACTCCGACAAGGACATCGAAAATCGCGCCGTGCAACGTCGATGCGCCTCCGGTCCCGAGAACTTCGAGGCGAGCAGCCGCGGCGAAACCGTGTCCCGTTAAAGGTGACTCCTTGAATAAATCCCATGCGTCTTGCCATGCTTGGGTGCGGCCAGAGAGGGACGTAAACAATTCCTCTGACTGCCCCCGCACAACATACTCCCGGGCGATATCAAAGAACGAAGTCGAAATCCATCCGGCCAGAAGCAGTATTCCAATCGCAGCGAGAGACATGTATCGACGAGTGAAGAGAAAAAAAACGATCATTGATCCTAGAAATCCAAACAATGACGTTCTTGACTGAGCCATCACCAAGGTCGCCATAGCGACCAAAAAGATACCCCAGTAAAACAATTTTATTGATACGGTCGCCGGCCTGGATGCGCGACACCAACAACTAAATCCAACCAATGCGCCCATGAATGCGAGAGCATTTCCATTGGTTGCGGGTAAAATCCCGTGCATAGCGTACGGCAGCACTCCTCGATAAGGAGCAAATGCGGTATCCGGCCAGATGGCGGCCTCGGCCCAATACAGAAAAATGAGAAACACGAAGAATGTGAGAATGACGCGGTACGCCGTCATGGCAGCATTGAATGAGTTTGCATAGCAAAGAATGACACCAATAGCGACGACATCAATGATAACTTCCAGCGCCTTCCACATGGAGTACAACGCATACTCCGGAACATATAGAGCACTCACCATCGCGTAGACGCCATAGATGCCTAGAAGAACGAGCGGACCTGAAAGGGCCCGCGAAATTCGATTTCCGTTCAATAAAATGCCCAGCAATCCGGCAACCGCTGAAAACGCGACTAGCGTAATTCTGTAGTAGTTCCCGGTATTCCCAATGGTCCCGACCTTCACTTCGCCGATATTCCAGATCAAAATGCTGGCAAACATTGCTACCCATACGGTGACACCAAGATTGAATGTCCAAGCGCCTGAGAGCGCTGGACTACCGTGTTCATTGTTCGGGTTACTTCTGGAACCCGTTTCATTCGGTGGGGTCATAGGAACCAAATATTTGAATCGTTAGCTTTGAAGAAGTTCAGTATACCACTGGTGTAAGACATGTTGTCGCCCATCCCACAGATAGCGCGCGTTCACGCGGTCGCGGGCGGCGGTGCCGAGGCGATGGCGGCGGGATTCGTCGCTCGCCAGTTCTGCCAAGGCTGCGGCGAGGCCGTCCACCGTATCCTCCATGGTCCCGACGGGAACGCGGATGCCGCCGTCCTCGCCAACCATCTCCCCCGCCCCGCCGTAGTCGAGGCACACCACGGGCAGGCCGTGGGCCATGGCCTCCAGAACCACCATGCCGCCGCCCTCGAAGCTGGGATAGAGGAATATGTCGGCCCGGCCCATCTCGCGCAGCGCCTCGTCCCGGGGCAGCCAGTCGCGAAAGGTCACTTGCCCCGCGATGCCGAGCGCGCGGACCAACGCCGCCAGCCGGTCCTTTTCGGGACCGCGGCCTACGATCAGAAGCGTTGCGTCCGCATGGGCCTGGGCGAATTTGGCGAAGGCCCGGATCGCCAGATGAAATCCCTTGATCGGGACCAGGCGGCCCACGGTCAAGACGCGCACGCCCCGGCGCCCCAGCTCAGGGTGGCGGGCCGGGGCGATGCCGGACTCGACGCCGATGGCCGGATGGCCGATGAACTTGTCCGCGCTGAGCAGCGAGATCGGAAACGTGCGCCCCACCGCCGGGCCGATGCCGACGATGAGGCGCGCCCGAATGACGCTCAGCCAATACAGCGGGTCCGCAAAGCGAAAGACGCATTGGGCGAGATACCGCAGCCGGTCGGCCAGCAAGGCGCCCAGGCTCGGCGCCAGGGACGCCGGAA
>DASWHT010000042.1:0-3561 GCA_036398075.1 Binatia bacterium
TATGACGGCGAAGAACGGATAGGCCAACCGGTCAACGTAATGGTAATCGAGCGCCAGGGCGGCGAACATGGCGACCAAACCGAGACCGAGCCATATCAATTGGCGCGACGGCAGCGCTCCCGCGTGTTGCGCGGCAATATCGTAATTCGCGCTGTAAATGGTCACCACGCCCAGCAGCACAAGACCCACAGTAAGGAGAAAAAGCGTCCAGTCGAAGTGCGATATCAAGCGCCGGTCAATTTGCACGTTTATCCCCTTCGGCGCGGGCCTCTTGTTGGGTGGGCGGCGAATTTTTCATTTCGGCGTATTTCTCCGCGACCTTTTTTGCCATAGGCGCCGCCGCCTCGCCGCCATGTCCGCCATGTTCGACGAGGACGGCGATGGCGATCTCTGGCTTGTTCAAGGGAGCGTACGATACGAACCAAGCGTGATCGCGGTTAAAATAAGTGAGCTGTTCACTCTTGAGATAAGTGCCCTTCATTTCAACTACCTGCGCGGTGCCGGTCTTACCCGCAAGGGCGATGATGGGTGACCTGGCCGCCTTTCCAGTGCCGGCGGCTCCTTGTACAACGTCGGCCAATGCATTGCGCACCCGGTTTAGCGTCTCAGGTTTTAATTCAATGGTCCGGATGACTTCCGGTCCCTGTTCGTAGACCCGTTGCCCCTCGATTGATTCAACCCGGCTGACAAGACGCGGGCGGTATAAGGTGCCGCCATTGGCTACGGCCGCCATCATGTTGGCGAGCTGCAACGGCGTCACGGTGAGATAACCTTGGCCGATCGCCACCGAGGGCGTTTCGCCCGGATACCACGGCTGGCGATAACGTTTTCTTTTCCATTCCGTGTCCGGGACCAGGCCGCTTTTTTCGTCGTCGAGCAAAGCGCCGCTTTTCTCGCCCAGGCCGAAGGCCCGTGACCACTTGGCGATTTTGTCGACGCCCAGGCGGGTGCCAAGCGTGTAGTAGTACACATCGCAGGATTCCACCAGGGATTTGTGCAGATCTACGGTGCCATGTCCTTCTTTCTTCCAGTCGCGAAAATTGCGGTTGCCGAACGGAAAGAATCCCGGATCGAAGATTTTCGTATCGGGCTGGATCGCTTCTTCTTCGAGACCGGCGATGGCCATCACGACCTTGAATGTCGATCCCGGTGGATATTGCCCCTGAATCGCGCGGTTGCTGAGCGGGCGCAGCCGGTCCTTAATGAGGGCGCGCCACTCATCGCCTTTGATGCCGCGGGCAAAGACATTGGGGTCGAAGGCCGGCGTGCTCGCCATTGCCAGGATAGCGCCGCTATGGACATCGAGAACGACGATGGTTCCTTCCTTGCCCTGCAGCGCTTCATAGGCGGTTTGCTGGAGTTTGCGATCCAAGGTTAGATGGACGGTATAGCCGGGGCCGGAAATCACCTCAGAAAGCACGCGCACGCGCCGCCCCACAGCGTCCACTTCCACCTGCTGCCCGCCGCCCTTGCCTCTCAGGTATTGCTCCCATTTTTTCTCTAATCCATATTGCCCGATCTCGTCGCCCAGCTCGTAACCTTCTTCCTTAAAACTTTTGAGTTGTTTCGGGCCGATCTCTCCCAGATAACCGAGCACATGGGCGCCGGCGGCGCCGTCCGCGTAGTTGCGCCGCGGTCGTACACGTAGCGTGACCCCCGGCAAATCCAACTGATGTGTTTCCACCGCCACCACCGTGGCCCAATCGACGTCTTTCCCCAAGGTAATGTCGTCGAACGCGCTCCGGCTTTTACTTTGCTTGAAGTTCTCCAGAAGCTCGCTTTCCGCGCGGCCCAGATACCCCGCCAATTGGCGCAGCGTGGCTTCCGGATTCTCGGAGTCCTCGGGCACGAAAAGAAGATCGAAGGAAGGCCGGCTATCGACCAGCAGATCGCCCCGTTGATCGTAAATCATGCCGCGCGTGCCGAGAATCCTCTTGATGCGAATCCGATTGTTCTCCGACAGGTAGCTATAGCGTTCGCCCTGAATCGCTTGCAGGAAAATCAGGCGCGCTATGATGCCGATAAACGCCAGAATGACAAGCAAGTAGATCAACCGCGCGCGCGGCCGCAACTCGGGGGCGCCGTCTTTTCTTCCGAGACCGGATAGAGTCATCGTTACCTATTGCGCGGGCCTGCGCACATTTTCGAGATAGCTTTGGCCGCGCCGCAAAAGCGCGAATACCAGCGGCGCGATCACAGCGGCTACCAGGGCTTCCATAATTATATACCGCACCGCACCGGTCCAAAACCCCTCCGTGGTCAGAAAAATCGCCCACGCCACGACGAGTGCGGTACCTTTCACCAGAGCCGCCAGTAACACCACGAGTGTGCTCGCAACGGGGCTGTGCATCCATATCGATCGCGAACTCAGATAAACCGTGAGAAAGACAACCGACATGGCAAAGGCGTTGAGCCCCAAGATAGGGCTGGATACGACATCCAGCGAGTAGCCCAGCGCGAATGATCCCAACACCGCCCCCGCCGTTGGCTGATGCAACCCCCAATAGACGCAAAGTATCAACACCAGGTCGGGAACGACGGGAAAGAGTTGCAGAAAAGTTGACTGTAATAGAACCATCAACAGCCCGATCAAGAAGATTAGCAGCGAGAATCTCATCTGTTTGCAGGCTCTGACGAAGAACCGGGGAGAGTCACTTCCGCTCCTTGGCTTGCTGAGCGCTCACTACGAGCACGTATTCCGTGCGCTCGAGAGTGACCGCCGGCATGACGCCAATCTGCTGAAAAAGTCCGACAGTCTGCTTGTGGACCGTAGTTACCGTGGCCACCATCATCCCTCTGGGATAGACCCCGTCCAGTCCAGAAGTGACGAGGCGGTCGCCGACTTGAACATCCTCGCTATGCTTAACGTATTTCATGATCGGTCCGTTATCCAGCGAACCGGAAACGATGCCTCGCGCGCGGGTGCGTTGCACGACCACGTCCACGCCGCTGTTGGGATCGATAATCAGCAGCACCTTGGCAGTGCGCGGGGCGAACTCGATGACCCGGCCCAATGCGCCTAATGGCGTCACCACCGCCATACCCGCGCGGATGCCATCGGCGCTCCCTTTGTCCAACAGACAGCTCTTGAACCACGGACTGGCACTCGCGGCTATGATCGACGCGGTGATGCCGCCCGCCGGCACCTGAGAACGAAACTCCAATAACTGTTGTAGGCGCCGGTTGGTCGCTTCCGATTCCATAAGACCGTTGCGTTCTTTTTCAAGTTCGATCAGTTTTTGCCGGAGCCGTTCATTCTCAACCTTGTAGCCCTCCAGCGTAAGGTAGCTTTCCTGGATCCCCTTGATCCAACCGGTGGCGGTTTGTAACATGACCTGAAGCGGCCGCAATACCCAAAGCAGCGTCGGACCGACCGGATCGCTTTTTAAGTACCCACGCGCCGCCGCGGTGAGAATGTAAATGGACAGCAAAACGCAAAAGCAGGAGCTAACGGGAACTTGGTACTTGCGCAGAAATACGAACATGAAAGGCTCGTTCGCCAAAAAAGGCGGGAGATTCAGGGACCACGCGGGATCAGTGAACCGCCACTTCCCTGAGCAG
>DASWHT010000043.1:0-4344 GCA_036398075.1 Binatia bacterium
CGTTGAGAAAACGTGGGTTTTTAGCGGGTGTGGACAGATAAGAAAGTAGAGAAAAAGCACAGCCCACTCTGAAGGGAGTACCAAGCGAACTCAGCGGACGTAGTCGTCGGTGCTGATCCGGTCAACCCCGTGCATTGTCACCCAGATGATATCTTGCTGGAATTCATGCTGAGACCGGCTCTTGAGCGCATCCAAGTACGCGGTAAGCGCGGTCGCGGTCGGAACAACCGGCGCGTCAGCTAAGATCAGTATATTCTGGTCTCCCTTTATTTGCTGATCAACCGTATCAAACCACAGCCCTTCAAATCCGGTCAGCAATCGCGAACTCACCGTAGCTCCGCCGCAAACCTGGACGAGGCTCGTAAGAATATCGGTGAGAAGAAGATGTTGGGTGGCAGTTGTTGGTGAGGGAAGGATTAATGTTACTCGAATGCGGCTCTCTATCGGCATGACGCGCCTTTCGCGAGCTGCTTGGTAAATTTACGGAGCAGTTTTTCAGCTTCTTGCGGGCTTGGGAGCGGCGGACGTTTGCCGATTGAAGTCACGGGAAACAGTTCAATTAGTTTTTTGCGCTTCAGTTTATCTAGCATCTTGTGAGATTGACCAGGCAGCTCCTCCAACTGAGCTTGGCTCAAAAGAATCGTATAGAAACCGGCATGAGTAAATGCAATGTGGTCTTCACTTAACGCGGCACAGAACGCGCCGAATGCTTCGCGGTCTTTTATTTTTAGCCCTATGGTCGATGTAGCCTCCATCGCCGTATCACCTCCTTTCCAGAGCAAGACAATACTCAAGGTTCAAACTATTTAGGTTTTAACATATTCTCGGGAACCCTGTCACGCCCAATCTGATAACTGAACAAGCAAATTGAAGACCAAGCATCAAAAACCTTCGTTGCGAAAAGATACAATTCGATCCACATAAAGAGGGACACCAAACATATCTATCGCTCGGTTCAAGCGGTGCGCACACTATCAGAAGCCATTATTGAATTCTATGCGCGATCATTAGGGCCTCCGTTGTTCTCGGGTCACGTTCTTGATTAGCCGACTGACCGTCGAGTAGTGCAACGTAAGGTGGCGTGCCAGTTCCAGTTGAGTGTACCCGTGCTCGTAAACCGCCGCGGCGATCAGCCGCACGTTTCCTATACGCGCCAAGGGTTGGGCACCGTTTCACATTCTTCGGTCCAAGCTTCGGTACTGGATCGCTTCGGCGATGTGGCCGGAGCGAATCTCTTCCGATCCCTCGAGGTCGGCGATGGTGCGGCCGACTTTAAGAACCCTACTATAGGCGCGCGCGCTTAATCCGAGCTTGTTGATGGCGTGCTCGAGAAGCTTTTCCGCGTCGCTGTTGACCGCGCAGTGCCGTTTGAGATCCCGCGCGCCCATCTGGGCGTTGGCGTGGATCGGTCTCTTGTCGAAGCGCTCGAGCTGAATGACGCGGGCGGCGTTGACGCGCTGGCGGATTTCGGCGGACGGTTCGCCGGCGTCTTTGCTGGCCAGTTCTTGATAGCGCAAGGTCGGCACTTCGACTTGGATGTCGATGCGGTCGAGCAGCGGGCCGGAGACTTTGGAGCGGTAGCGCTGGATTTGCAGCGGCGTGCAGGTGCATTCCTTTTGCGGGTCGGTGAAAAAGCCGCAGGGACAGGGGTTCATGGCGGCTACCAACATGAAGCTCGCCGGGTAGTTGATCGAGCCCATCGCGCGAGAGACGGTGATACTGCCGTCCTCCAAGGGCTGGCGCATGACTTCCAAGACATTGCGTTTGAACTCCGGCAGCTCGTCGAGAAACAGCACGCCGTTGTGCGCCAGTGAAACTTCCCCTGGTTTCGGCACGGTGCCGCCGCCGACGAGGCCGGCATCGGAGATCGTATGGTGCGGCGCGCGGAATGGCCGGGTGGCGATTATCGGCGCGCCGTTAAGCAGCCCCATGACGCTATGGATCTTGGTGGTCTCGAGGGCTTCCGAAAGCGTGAGATCCGGCAAGATCGTCGGCAGCCGTTTGGCGAGCATGGTTTTGCCCGATCCGGGCGGGCCGACGAGAAGCACATTGTGAGCGCCCGCGGCGGCGACCTCGAGGGCGCGTTTAACATGCTGCTGGCCTTTGACGTCGTTGAAGTCGCTGGGATAACGCGAGTGATGACTGAATATTTCTTCGAGATTGACGGTGCTGCGATCGAGGGGCTGGTTGCCGTTTAGGAATTGCACCACCTGTGGTAAATCGCTAACGCCCAGGACTTCGATCTCGCGGACGACCGCGGCTTCCGAGGCGTTGGCCTGCGGTAAAATGACGCCGCGGATTTTTTCTTTCTTGGCGGCCATCGCTACCGGCAACGCGCCGCGCACTGGCTTCACCGAGCCGTCCAGCGATAGCTCGCCGATCAGCAGGTAATGTTCCAGGAGTGTTTTCTCGACCAAACCCTCGGCGGCGAGAATGCCCACCGCCATCGGCAGATCATAAGCGGAGCCTTCTTTCTTGATGTCCGCAGGGGCGAGGTTGATGGTGATACGCTTGGCGGGAAAAGTGTAGCCGCAATTCTTGACCGCGGCGCGGATACGGTCTTTGCTTTCTTTCACCGCCCCTTCGGGAAGCCCGACGGTGGCAAGCTGGGGCAGGCCCGACGCGAGATCGATTTCCACCTCGACGCGTATCGCGTCGATGCCGTAAAGGGCTGCGCTGTTGATCTTTGCAAGCATAACCTAGCAGCCCGGTTAAGCTAGCAAACGCCATAGGCAATAACAACAGCGCCCGGAGGGGCGCCGTTCAATGTTCAACGTTCAATGTTCAAGGTTTTCGAACTCGAACGGAGAACTCGTCCTTTAAACCAGGCCGGACGTTGAACCTTGAACATTGAACTTTGAACAGCGCTAGCGAACCTTGAACCTTGAACTATTGAACTGTTGAACCCTTGAACCGCGGCGCATCCGTGCCGCCGGCTCTTGAAGTCGAAGGTAGCCGTAGATATGATCCGAGCGAAGGAGAATTGAGCATGGCCGGCAGGACGCTCTATGACAAGATCTGGGAATCCCACACGGTGGGGATTTTGCCAACTGGACAGACCCAACTATTTATCGGGCTTCATCTAATCCATGAAATCACCACGGCGCCGGCGTTCGACATGCTGCGCGAGAACGGCTTGGATGTCGCGTTTCGCGAGCGCACCTTCGCGACGCTGGACCATATCGTGCCGACCGATGTGCGCAGCCGGCCGTTTCTCGACCAGGAAGCCGAAGATTTAACCAAGGCGTTGGAAAAAAACGTGCAGCAGTTCGGGGTGGAGTTTTTTGGCCTCGACAGTCCCAACCAGGGTATCGTTCATGTGATTGGGCCACAGCTCGGTCTCACCCAGCCCGGGATGACGCTTGCCTGCGGCGACAGCCACACGAGCACCCATGGCGCCTTTGGCACTCTGGCCTTCGGCATCGGCACCAGCCAGGTGCGCGACGTGTTGGCGACACAGACGCTGGCGATGGACAAGCTCAAGGTGCGCCGCATCAACGTAAACGGCGCACTGGGCATCGGAGTTTATGCCAAAGATGTGATCTTGAGCATCATCCGCCGCCTGGGCGTGGGCGGCGGCAAAGGGTTCGCCTATGAATATGGCGGTTCGGTCATTGACGTCATGAACATGGAAGAACGCATGACCGTGTGCAACATGAGCATCGAGGGCGGCGCGCTGGTCGGTTATGTCAATCCCGATCAGACCACTTTCGATTATCTTAACGGCCGGCATCATGTGCCGTCGGGGGCGGCCTTCGACCGCGCCGTTAATTACTGGAAGTCCGTGGCCTCCGATGCGGATGCCCAGTACGACGATGTCGTTGAGATAGAAGGAACGGACATCGAGCCGACTGTGACCTGGGGTATCAATCCGGGCCAGGCGGTGGGTATCTCGGAAAAGCTGCCCACGCCGGCGCAGTATGCCGACCCGGAGGGAGCGAAAAAAGCCTATGAACATATGGGCTGGCAACCCGGCGCGCCGATACTGGGCACACCCATTAATGTCGCGTTCATCGGCTCCTGCACCAACTCGCGGCTCACGGATCTGCGCGCGGCGGCTGAAATCGCCAAGGGGCGCAAGGTGCACTCAGGTATTCGGGCATTGGTGGTTCCCGGTTCCGCCGAGGTTAAGAAACTGGCGGAAGCGGAAGGACTGCACGAGATCTTCACGGCGGCGGGCTTTGAATGGCGCGCAGCGGGCTGCTCTATGTGTCTCGCGATGAATCCCGACAAACTTAACGGGCGCGAGATTTCAGCGTCATCGTCCAATCGTAATTTCATCGGGCGCCAGGGGAGTCCGACGGGACGGACTTTGCTGATGAGCCCGGCGATGGTCGCTGCCGC
>DASWHT010000044.1:0-2549 GCA_036398075.1 Binatia bacterium
CCTCGCCGGGAATTTTCTCGCCTGCGCGTTTTCCAAAGACGATCCAGAATATGGAGGCAAGAAGCAAAAGGCCGAGCACGATCACGCCTGGCCGCAACAGCCATTCCGCGCCGTAGCGGCTGATGGATAGCCACAGGTACTGCTCGGTGGGCTTGGTCAGAACGAAGCCAACCAGAAAAGGGGCGCGCGGCCATCCGAGCTGCTTCATGAGCCAACCCAGCAATCCCAATCCCAACATGGCGTAGATATCTCCGAAGTGCTGGGAGCTCTGAAAAGCGCCGAAAAAAATAGTGACCACTATGGCCGGAGCCAGCCGGGCGAAGGGAATCCAGGTGAGCCGCGCCAGCGCCGGGCTCAAAAAAAGGCACAGCGCGGCGCCCATGGTGTTAGCGATGGCGAAACTCCAGATAATTGTAAAAATCAGGTCGAGGTTTTCCTGAACCATGCGCGGGCCGGGCTGAATGCCGTAGAAATACAACGCGCCCAACAGGATCGCGGCCGGGGCGCCGCCCGGAACGCTGAAGAGAAGCGTCGGGATGAAATCTCCCGCCTCGACGGAATTATTGGCACTCTCCGGGCCGATCACGCCGCGAATATCGCCCTTGCCGAAGCGCTCTCGATCGCGCGCCATGGCTACCACGTGCCCGTAGGCCATCCAGGAGCCGGCCGTAGCGCCGATGCCGGGAAGAATTCCGGCCCAGACACCGATGAGCGAACCGCGCACCACGATGCCCCAATGTTGGACCACGTCCTTCACTCCCTGAAGCCAGCCATGGCCCAAACCGACGCGCTCGGCGATTTGGCCGCCTTTGGCCAGGAGATCTATGATTTCCGCAATGCCAAAGATTCCCAACGCCACTCCAACCAAGGGGATGCCGTCCAGCAGGTAAAGTTGTTCGAAAGTATAACGATTGACGGCGTCAGCGGGCGCAGAGCCGACGCTGCCTAACAGGAGGCCCAGGCACGCCGCCAGACCGCCTTTAAGCGGTGCGCCTCCAGTCAGGAAACCGGCAAAGGAAAGGCCGAGAACACAAAGCATCAACAGCTCGGGAGAGCCGAAAAGTAAAACGAGGGGCCGCGCGATGGGCAGAGAGAGAGTCAAGAAAACAGCACCGATGAGGCCGCCGATCAACGATGACAAAAATGCCGCGCTCAAGGCCCTGGCGGCCTGGCCCTGCTTGGCCAATGGGTGGCCATCCAGGATTGTTGCGGCGGCCGCCGCGGAACCCGGGGTGCCAATCAACACTGAGGTGATGGTATCGGAGGTATGGACCACCGCCAGCGATCCGACCAGAAGAATCATCGCCGTGTGGACATCCAGCGTGTAGATAAAAGGGAGAAGGATAGCGACACAAGCGATGCCGCCCAGACCGGGCAGGATACCGATAACCGTGCCGGCCAGTACGCCGGCCGTGAGCATAGCGAAATGAGTGGGACTGGCGAACCTTTCCAGGGCGATTAAAGCGGCGTCCCACATGTGAGAGCGGAGCGAATTGGAGTGTTGGAGTACCGGAGTATTGGAGTGTCAAGTCTTATCATCACTCCATTACTCCACCACTCCAGTACTCCAATCTCCATCCTAGTCGAATTTCACGCGATACTTCTTACCCACCCACTCCTTGACGAAGCGTTGGGTGTCCGCGTCGATCTGGAAAGCTTCTTGGATGGTTTTTTCCAGCCGATCGCCGCGCATCAGAGGATAGCCTCCTAAGATTTTATCCGTCTTGGCGAGAAAATCTTTGTCTTTTTCAAGCCGATCGGCAGCAGCATAGAATACCCGCGAGACATCTGCCGGGGCGTCCCCCTTCACCCACAAGATCTTTTGCACGGCAAACGCAGAAGGCATAAAAACTTTATACGTCTGCCAAAATTTGCCCGAGGGTTTCTTGCCTCTAAGCTTCTCAAAGACTTCCGGGACCGTCGGAAGATCCGGCACCGCGGGGTCCCTCACGATATTTCCACTATCGTCGAGCTGGCCGAAGCTCATCAAGGGTATGGCTTTGCCTTCCTTAATCAGCGGGACCACGGTAGCGTTATAGGCGGGCGTGGTCTGGTAGTCGAGATTGATTTCCCCTCGTTCAAACGCGATCCGCGCCTCTCCCCTGCCCCGAAATCCGAGCACCCCTTTTGCATCCATTTCCAAAAGCTCGAAACTGATAAGCGGGATCAAATCAAGCCCGATGGCGCTGATCCCGCCGTAAATTAGATCCTTGGCCTTGGCGAGATCCTCCACCCGCTTGATACCTGCAGCCGGGGAAACATACATTACCCCGCCCACGGGATTGACGAGCAACGGCTTCCACTGGCGAAAGTCGTACTTGGCCGCCTTGTCTCCCAAAAGAACCGGAAAGTAATTGGTCGCCGAGCTCACCAACACCATGTGCCCATCCGGTTTCGCCTTCAGGGCAAATTCCATCATGCCGGGAATACCCCTGCCGCCGGGGATGTTGCGGAAGGTAAATTTGGGATGGCCGGGAATCTGTTTTTCAAGATATGGCGCGATCGTGCGGATCCAGATGTCCGAACCGCCCGCAACCGGGAAAGGAATG
>DASWHT010000045.1:0-4439 GCA_036398075.1 Binatia bacterium
CACGCCTTTTTTGAAGTCGCGGATCGCTTTGCCTAATCCGGCGCCGATTTGCGGCAGCTTGCTGGGGCCGAAGATCACAAGAGCGATAACTAGAATGATCAATAGTTCCTGAATACCAAGTCCGAACATGAATCCTCCTAGCGGTGTACTGAAACACGCTTTTTGCAGGCTGTTGAAAAAGATCCAGAGGCGAGGCGCGCGACAAATCGACGAGCGGAGGCGTACTTAACCGGTACGTTGCAGCGAGGCGATTGAGCGCAACGAAGCATATGGGTCTTTTTCAGCAGCCTGCTAGCCCTTGCGCTTCAAGGCGAAGAATACCGCGTTATCCCCCCTCTGCACAAGCATCAAGATACGCTCGCCGCGGCGCCCCTGGCGCATGGCTCGTTCGAAGTCGTTGACGTTATTGACCGGGCGCTGGTTGACTTCGCGGATCACGTCGGCTGGCTCCAACCCGATGGAATCCGCGGGACTTCCCGGTTGGACCTCCAAAACCAACACGCCTTTGGTGGAGTTCAGACCCAGGCGGCGCGCCGCTTCCGGGGTGATCCGCTGAACTTTGACGCCAAGCTCAGGGTCCTTGACCTCGGCCGTCAGCGCCATGTCGCTTTCCTCCGCCAGTTCGCCGATTTTTACTGAGATGGTCATCTCTTTCTTATCGCGGACAATCTTAAAAATCGCCTTCTGACCCGGCGCCGTGTCCGCGATCACGGCGGGAAAATCGAGGCTCTTCGGCACGGGTTTGCCGTTGTATTCGACGATCAAATCGCCCATCTTCACTCCGGCTTCGGCCGCCGGGCTCCCCTCGGACACTTCGGTGACCTGAGCCATATCCCCGCCAGGCCGCGCAACTCCCAACGACGCCGCAAGTTGCGGCGAGACATCTTGGGCGCGGATACCGAGCCAGCCGCGCACAACCCGGCCGTTTTTGCGTAAATGTTCGGCGACTTTCTTCGCCAAGTCGATGGGAATGGCGAAGCCGATGCCTATGCTCCCGCCGCCGCTCTGGCTGAATATGGCACTATTGACGCCCACGACCTCGCCAACGGCGTTGATCAGCGGGCCGCCGCTGTTGCCAGGATTGATTGAGGCGTCGGTCTGAATGAAGCTGTCATAGGGTCCGGCGCCGATGACCCGTCCTTTGGCGCTGACGATGCCAGCCGTGACTGTGTGCTCTAGGCCAAAGGGGTTACCGATGGCCATAACCCAATCGCCGACATCCAGTTGGCTGGAACTTCCCAGGCGCGCGAACGGCAAAGCCCCGCCGGATCTCCTCATCTTGATGAGCGCAAGATCGGTCTTGACGTCTTTGCCGATAAGACGCGCTTCATATTCGCTGTGATCGGACAAGCGGACTTTGATGATGTCAGCGTAGCGCACAACGTGATAGCTGGTCAGGACCTCGCCGTCCCTGCTGATGAGGATTCCGGAACCGAGGCTACGCGGGCTGTTTTCCCGGGAATTTGCTTCGCCGAATAAGCGCCCGAAAAAGTCATCGATGGGGTCGCTCGAGCCGCCGCGGGCGGCCCGTTGCGACGTGGTGAAAATATTGACCACCACCGGCATTGTCCGCTTGGCGATGGCGGCGAAGGAAGGCGGCCGATTTTCCAGAGCGGTGAGATTGGCCGCCATCGCCGGCGGCGCGCCGATGTTTAAGAACAGCAGAGGCAGTTGCGGCGCCTGGACGGCCATGCCAAACATTGCCGCTAGCAAAAATCTCGATGGAGTGAATTTCATACGCGCCTCGGGGTCCCGACGGGACAACGGAAACATAGCAAATTTCAGCGCGCGGTTTAAGTGACCGCTTAAAGCCGCCAAAACATTTGCAAAACCACGGTGCAGTGGTTAAGAAGACAAAGCGCCACGGATAAACGCCATGAAAGCCTCGTCCATCGATTACGATACCGTACGCGAGATGCTGCGCACCGCCACCCCGGACCGCGTGCTAAGATTCATCGGCAAAGCCCATCCCGCGGATCTCGCTTTGCTGTTCAAAGGGCTGGAGCCCGCCGAAGTGCGAAAGTTTTTTGAAATACTGTTTTCGGCGCGGCGCGCGGAAAAGACGTTGAAGGAGCTCCCCCTCGAACTGTTGCCCGATATCTTGGCCCTGATCGACGATGAGCGCGTCGCGCGTTTGATCGCGCGCGCCGCTCCGGACGACGCCGTGACTTTCATCGACAGCCTGCCGGAGGAGCGGCGCGAAGCCGTGATGTCGCTGCTCGACCCCGAGCGGCGCGACGAAGTGCGCGAACTGATTAGCTACCCCGAAGGCACCGTCGGCAGGATCATGAACACCGATTTCATGGCGCTGTCGCCATCGACCACGGCCCAGGGAGCCATCGACAAGATTCGCGAGCGCGGCGAGCTCGAATCTTTCTTCTACCTCTACGTCGTCGATGACGCCAACAAGCTGGTGGGCGTCGTCCCCATCCGCAACCTCGTCATCGCGCCGCCGGACCGAATGCTCAGCGAGATGATGATCGCCGAGCCGATCCACGCCGACGTTTTCATGGACCAAGAAGCAGCAGCGCGCCTGGTGGCAAAATACGAGCTTCTGGCATTGCCCATCGTCGATGAAGGCGGCCACCTTGAGGGTATCATCACCGTCGATGACGTCATCGATATCATCAATGAAGAGAGCACCGAGGACATGTATAAGATGGCGGGTCTCGCCGAAGAAGACCGCGTCTTTACGCCCGTGGGGCGTTCGGTGCGCATGCGCTTGCCGTGGACCATAGTGAACTTGGTGACGGCCACTCTGGCGGCCTCGGTGGTGGGATTTTTCGAAGGCACGCTTCATGAGTTGATCGCGCTGGTAACTTTCATGCCAATAATCGCCGGCGTCGGCGGCAACGGCGCGACCCAGACGGCGACGGTCATTATTCGAGCCATCGCCTTGGGCGAGCTCGAGTTCGCGTCGGCATGGAAGGCCGTCGTCAAACAGGTATCGGTCAACATTTGCCTGGGGCTGGCCGCCGGCGCGGTAATCGCCACCGCAGCGCTCCTATGGAAAGGCAATCCGTTCCTGGGACTGGTGCTCGCCGGCGCGATGATTATCAATCTCGGTTTTGTTGCTGGTTTATCGGGTGCCGTGATTCCCTTGTTGTTACAAGCGTTGAAATTCGATCCAGCGCTGGGCTCCGGCATCGTCGTCACCTGCTTGACCGATGCGTTCGGCTTCCTGTCATTTCTCGGCTTGGCGACAATATTTATCCGTTACCTGACTTAGAGGCGCGCCTCAGCGGCGTTGGCCGATGGTCGCGGAGCCTTTTTTAGGAGGAAAATTATTCCGCCGATCAAACTGTCCGTCGCGACGATCAAAAAGAGCAGCAAACCGAAAGCGATACCGTTCTCGGAGTCTATGCCGATGAGCCCCAACAGAAAGATATACCCTCCCTCACGCAGACCGAGGCCATTCAGGCTGATGGGAATCGCGGCAAACGTTCCTACCAGTGGATAGACGATGAGACAGAATGAAAACGGAATCGCCAGATTCAACGCACGCGCCATCACGAGATGCATCCAGGCTTGGATCAAGTGAACAATCAAAGAGAGCAGAATGCCCAAGACGATGGCGTGCCAATGAGCCCTGTAGCTTCGCAAGACCAGTCGTAACTTGACGATGAGCGAATTCCCATCCTCGGGCAGCGCGCGCCGCAACACTGGAATCAGCACTGTGCAGATGGCGAAACCAAGGGCAAGCATCAAAGTCAAAGATCGAATAGCAGTTGGCACCGGGTAGCTGGGAAATAGCATGAGTCCCGCGGCCCCCATCCAAATCAACACCACCATACCAATTGCACGATCCATGAGAACGGACATCGCGACGCGAACCGTGGGCACGGTCCGGCCCTGATCATTTCGTTCCTGGTCTTTTACCAGGTAATAGACGCGGCTGACATCACCGCCAACCGTACCAGGCGCGAACAGGTTGAAAAACATCCCGATCATATAGTAACTGACCAGCTCTCTAAAAGGGGTCTTGATTCCCAAGGGACGAACCAGAACCGTCCATCTAACGGCGCTTACCGCCTGCGCGACCAGATAAACGACCAGCGCCAATACAATAAAAGACAATTTTGCCGAGACCAGCGTGTGAAACGACCGCTCAATATGAATACGCGTGAGAATATAGGCGATCAGCCCCCCGCTCACCAGGAGCTTAATCAATAAAATGACGGCAGGCCTGAATTTCTTCATCCGTCCAGCGGGGGTTCGATGAGAGCTGCGTTCTCGTCGTTGGCGCTGCCGGCGACGATCACCCTGCGGCCGTCAACCCGCAGCCTTCCTTCGGCGTAAAGCTGGATAGCGCGGGGGTAGATCCGATGTTCCTCTTTGAGAATGCGCGCCGCCAGTTTCGCGTCGGTATCATCGGCAAAAACCGGCACGACGGCTTGAATGATGATCGGCCCTTCGTCGCATTCATCGTTGACGAAATG
>DASWHT010000046.1:0-1815 GCA_036398075.1 Binatia bacterium
CCTCCTTGCCTTTGCCTAATACACTGTAAACCATGCGCCCGGTTTGTTTTGTAAACTATGCTACCGGTTTGTACCTTTGTTTAGGTCCGCGGGGCCGCTTTCGATATTCGGATTTCGGATTTACATGACCAGTTGATGGCATAATCGCTACGGTAACAATGTATGGCACGCGTAGAATTGATCGAAGAAAAAGAACATCCAGAACTTGCCGAATCGATCGCCAGGATCAAAGGCGCCCGTGGCGGCCGGCTGATTAATATTTATCGCTTGGTGCTGCATAGCCCGGCGCTGGCGAACGCGTGGTTCGACTTAAATCAAGCGGTGCGCTACGGCACCGAAATCGACGGCCAATGCCGCGAGCTGGCGGTGATCCGCGTCGCCATTTTAAACGACGTGGAATACGTCCAGCGCGCCCACGGCCCGGCGTATGCGTTAAAGGAAGGACTGACGCCGCAGCAGGTCACGGCCATCGCGGATTGGCAATCATCGAATTTATTCACCGACAAGCAGCGCTCCCTGCTCGCGTATACCGACGCCATGACCCGTGACATCGGGGTGCCGGACAACGTCTTTGCCGAGGTCAGAAAACATTTCAGCGAACGGCAAACCGTCGAGCTGACAATGCTCATAGGCGCCTACAACATGCTCACGAGATTCTTGAAAGCCTTGCAGGTCGATCCGGAACCACCGGCGGCTCAAAACACGTAGATCTTTCCCTCTCCCGTGTGCGGGAGAGGGCGAGGGTGAGGGTCCTTCTGCTCCGGGCGCCCTCACCTCAGTCCTCTCCCAAAGGGAGAGGATGTATAAATTCAAGATCAGTCTATGGCAACATCTAGACTCAAATTCGTCGTCGAAAACGATACCTTTCTGCGCTTGATCCAGGTCGTCCTCGATCCCTCGGCGCCGCAGGAACGATTCCAAGCATTCGCCCATTTCTGTTTGCACGATCTTCCGGACTTTCGTGGCTGGTGCGAAAAAGTGCGCGCTCCGGTGCAAAATATTTACCCCGCCGATGTTCATCTGGTCGATGATAACGGCGAACTCCGGGCGAACCTGCCGGGCGCAACCGTCGCGGTCGTCGAGGAATTGAAATTGGGCGCGGAGGAGGTCGCCGCGTCGGGAGGCTCGCTCCGATTCGTCCATAAATATGGCTTCACCACGCGCAATATCGACCACGCCGCGTGTGCGAATGCCGGAATTGAGCTATTAACCATCAGGCGGCGCGCGAATATTTCCACCGCCGAACAGGGTTTGATGCTCATGCTCGCGCTGGCGCGCCAGATAACACGGAACGCTAATCTGATCAGCGTCGAGCAGCTCAAGGCCGCAGGCTACGAGCCCACGACTTACAATCGCGAGCACACCCCCAACGGCAACTGGGCGCGGATACCGGGAATGGTCACGCTCTACCAAAGGCAGTTGGGCATCGTCGGCCTGGGTGAGATCGGCAGAGAGTTGGCTCTCCGCGCCGTCGCCCTGGGCATGAAGATCGTTTATACGCAACGCGCGCGTCTACCGGTGGATGTGGAGCGGCAATATCGGGCGCGCTATGTAAGTTTGGATCAACTGCTCGCGACTTCCGATTGTGTGAGCCTGCATCTGCCGCGCAGTCCGGATACCGTCGGCTTCATTGGCGCACGCGAATTTTCAGCTATCAAACCGGGGGCGTTCCTGATCAACGTGTCGCAACCCAATCTTGTAGAGCGGGAAGCGTTGCGAGACGCGCTCGCCTCAGGAAGACTCGGCGGCTACGGCCTCGACACCTTCTATGAAGAACCCGGCGATGCCAACGACCCTCTGATCAAATTCCCCAAC
>DASWHT010000047.1:0-2839 GCA_036398075.1 Binatia bacterium
GTGACTTTATCTCGAAGATCAATTCTTGGCGCCGCGTTGGCCCAGTCGGTGCTGTTGAATCCTTCGGCGGAGTTCATCCTAAGCGAGGTCGAAGGGCTCAGGACAGGAATTTGATTTTCAATTTTAGATTCCAAGGCCGAAATCCTTTAAATCCTTCGACTTTTTACTCCATAAATCATTCATCCGCCAAGTGATTCCTTTTTTGCCATGCCGTTTCGAACCAGCTCGGGCGTTAGCGGTACGGCTTGCAGCCTTATCCCGGTAGCCGCGTAAACCGCATTGCCAATCGCCGGGGCGACAGCGAGGATGCCGCCTTCGCCCATGCCCTTGGCGCCGTAGGGCCCCGGTCCGCCGCCGCCTTCCATGACGAAAGTGGTAAAGGTATCCGGAAGATCAGTGAATCGCGGCAACCGGTAGTCCACCAGGCTGCCATTGACGAGCTGGCCGTCCTGATAGGCGAGGTCTTCAAACAAAGCTTGCCCAAGCCCGAAAACCGCCGCGCCTTCGTCTTGAGCATGGCATTGTAACGGATTAATCATTTTGCCCGCGTCGGTGAGCGACACATAGCGCAGAACCTTGACCTCGCCGGTGTCGGCATCCACTTCAACTTCCGCAGCGCCGAAGCCGATCTCCCAAAAGGGCGAAGGCGAACCCAGCGGGATGTTTTCATCTTTGCGAACCTTGAAAAATCCGCGGCCCCATATCTCCCCTTCCGTGTCCTGGAAATGGCGCTGCATCACCTCGCGGAAAGTTAGTTTCTGTTCACCGCAAACGGCAGTACCGTTTTCCAGCCGAATTTGTTGTTCGCTGGCGCGGAATACCGCCGCGGCCGCCTGGATAAATTGCGCGCGCGCGTCGCGAGTCGCTTGCAACACCGCTCGTCCCATGATGGACGTCGCGCTGCTCGCGTTGGTGCCCTTGTCGAAGGGCGTGTGGTGCGTGTCTAAGGCCGCAACCCGAACTCTGTCCGTCGGCACCGACAGTTCTTCAGCGACTACCTGAAGAAACGCCGTGCGCATCCCCTGGCCAACTTCCACGGAGCCGGTGGACAGCAGCACACTGCCGTCGTTGAAGATTTTTACCGCCGCGTTGGCTGGTTTATTAGTGCCACCGCCGTCTTTCATCGCGGTGGCGATACCGATGCCCTTCTTCTTGACTCCCCTGGCCGCGCCATTTGTTTTTCGTGAGTTCCAGCCAATCGCATCCGCTACTTGCTTCAGGCCCGCCTTGAGATCACAGTCAACGGGCGTATCGCCTTCGGAAAAGCTTTCGCCCTTGTCCAGCAGATTCTTCATCCGCAGCTCGTAGGGATCCATGCCAAGACGCTCGGCAATCATGTCGAGGTGCGTCTCATAGGCAAACGCCACTTGAGGACCGCCGAAACCGCGGAATGCGCCGGCGGGAACCGTGTTGGTATAAACTGAATAAGCATTCGTCAGAAGGCACGGCACACGATACGGGCCATGGGCACGGTAACCCGCTTTCTCGGTAACCGATGGGCCGGAGTTGGCGTAGGCGCCGCCGTTTAAATAGACTTCACAGTGGCGCGCGACAAAAGCGCCATCCTTTTTTACTCCGGTTTTGACGGTCATCTGCGCGCGCGGTTGGCAAATTGTCTTGAAAGTTTCGTCGGCGCCAAAGGCTAGACGCACCGGCCGCCCGCACATGCGCGATAGGCACGCGGCAATGCCTTCGGTTTTAATGCCGCTCTTGGCGCCGTAACCGCCGCCAACGTATGGGACGATGACCCGCACCGCGCTGAACGGCAGGTCGAAGACCCGGGCCAGCTCCTGGCGCACCGGGAACGGGCTCTGGGTCGCCGACCATACGGTCAAGACTTCACTATCGAATTGCGCCACGCACACATGGGGCTCCATGGGATAGTGCTGCGCGCTGGGAAACGAGAAAGCGTCTTCAAAGACAAAATCTGAATTGCGGAAACCGTCCTCAACATCGCCGCGCTGGTGGCGAAAATGAAAACAAATATTGCTGTTGTCATGAACGATGTGAACGCCGCCGCGGCCATAGCCGGGATCTTTGCGCCCTTCAAGAGATTCATGCACCAGCGGCGCGCCGTCTTTTAGCGCGTCTTCGACCGTGAAAACCGCGCGCAGCTCGTCGTATTCTACGTCGATCAGTTTAATTGCCGCTTCGGCGGTGCCGGCATCCGTAGCGGCAACGGCGGCGACCATGTCGCCGGCGTAGCGCACTTTATCTGTCGCGAGGATTTGCTGGTCGCGCACATACGCGCCGAAAGAATTCGCGACGACGTTCAGGTTGTCGCGCGTAACAACCGCCAGAACGCCGGGCAACGCACAGGCGTTGGTCGCGTCGATGCGGCGAATTCGCGCGTGCGCAACCGGGCTACGCAGGACTTTAGCGCAGGCCATTCCAGGCAAACGAAGATCGCCGGCGTATACCGCCTGGCCCGCCACCTTTTCCACGCCGTCAATGCGGCGAATATTGCTTCCGACTGCCCCCGTCATGTTAGTTGCCCCTCTCGAGGTTACTCATGTACCTCCGCCTAAGGCGGAGGCGTGATTTTTGATCAGCCAAAGGCTGACTGGCTAGCTCGCGCTGGCATTAGCAACGTTTTCCTTCTTGCTTCCTCTCCCTCTGGGAGAGGACTGAGGTGAGGGTGCATCTTTCCAGCCTATGACGGCCCTCACCCTTCCCTCTCCCAAAGGGCGAGGGTGGGATTGTATCATCTCTCTTGCTGCCATGAGTCAATTCTTGCGCTACATCGAAAATGTGAGAATTGACGACGCCCGCAAATGTCAAATCCTACGGGTACCCCCAGCAGAGCTGGGGGTTTACCCATGATTAATCTTCCCGGCAA
>DASWHT010000048.1:0-8057 GCA_036398075.1 Binatia bacterium
GAACGATTGCGCTTCTTCGCCGAAGTCGCGCGGCGACGGAACCTCAACAAGATTGCTACTGCGCACACCCAGGACGATCAGGCGGAAACGGTGCTCATGCGGCTTTTACGCGGCGCGGGACGGAAGGGGCTTGGCGGGATCGCACCGGGCCAACCCGTTAATGTCGCCGGCGCTGAGTCGTCCAACGGCGTAACGATCATTCGCCCGTTGTTGGGTGCCACCAAAGAAGAGCTTTTGAGCTTTCTCGATGAAAGAGGCCTCGAATACCGCCTCGACCGAAGCAACGAGGATACCACTTTTCTGCGCAACTGGATTCGCTTTGAATTGATGCCGCGGCTCAAGGAACGGTTCGACGTAGGCGTGCCTTCCAGGTTGGCTCAAATGGCGGAAGTGTTGCGCGCTGAGGAAATCCTCCTAAATGCGCTGGCGCTAAAGGAGCTTGAGGAACTGCGCGCAAAATCAGGGTTGCGCCGCGATGGGTTGTTGCGCCAGCCCAAAGCCATGCAGCGCCGGATGCTTCGTCTCTGGATCGAGCAGGCGCGCGGCCATCTCCGGAGCCTCGATTTCGATCATATTGAAGCGCTTCTCGGTCTGATTTCCGATGGCCCGCCGCAAAGCCGGCTGTCGATTCCCGGCGGCTGGGAGGTGATCCGAGAGTATGAGACGTTGCGGCTGGCCAAAGCGGCGGGCAAATCTAAACCGCGCTGTTATGCGTACCCGTTGGTAATTGACGGAGAATTGGCGCTGCCTGAGGCGGGCATGACGATTGACTGCCAGCGGTTGTCGAGTCCACCGCCCGAGCTGCCCAAGGATCACTGGGAGGCGGTTTTCGACCGCACTGCCTTGACGGAACCGTTAGTCGTGCGCAATTTTCGCCGGGGCGACCGGTTCCGGCCGCTGGGCATGGCGGGCCATAAGAAAGTAAAAGAGCTCTTTATCGAAAAAAAGGCGCCTTTGCCGGCGCGCGCCCTGTTGCCGCTTCTAGTCATGGGCGGCGAAGTGCTCTGGCTTCCCGGCTATGGCAGAAGCGAGATTGGCCGGGTCGGTCCCGGCACCAAGGAAGTCCTGCGCGTTCAAGTAAATTGCCAGGACCGCTGAAAGCTCAAGGTGTTATTGATCGATTACTAGGCGTGTGTTAGACTTTTTTCGTTTGTTGCACACGGAGGAATTCGTTGAGTCAATCATCGAAACATATTGCCCTTTGGTTAGTTCTCCTTCTGGTTTTTCTGGTCATCTTCAGCGTATTCAGCAAGCAGCATGGGCGCGAGCCGGAGGTCGTTTTCAGCGAGTTCATGGGCTCGGTGGAACGCGGAGAAGTCCAGGAGGTGGTGATCCAGGGACAGAACATTCAGGGCAAATATAAGAGTGGCGAGCGCTTTAGATCGTTCGCTCCCAACGATCCGGAACTGGTCAAAACGCTGCGCGATAGAAAAGTGAAGATCGCGGCGAAGCCGGAAGACGAGTCGCCGTGGTACATGGTGCTCTTGTTGAATTGGTTTCCGATGCTGCTTTTGATCGGGGTGTGGATCTTTTTCATGCGCCAGATGCAGGTGGGAGGCGGCAAAGCGATGTCTTTCGGTAAGAGCCGCGCGAAGCTGCTTACCGAAAACCAGCATCGGGTAACCTTCGCCGATGTCGCCGGGGCGGACGAAGCTAAGGATGACCTGCAGGAAATCATCGCTTTTCTGAAAGATCCCAAGAAATTCACCAAGCTGGGTGGGCGAATCCCCAAGGGTTGTCTGCTAGTGGGCCCGCCGGGCACCGGCAAGACACTGCTCGCCCGGGCCATCGCCGGCGAGGCGGGGGTGCCGTTTTTCAGTATCAGCGGCTCGGACTTCGTCGAGATGTTCGTCGGCGTCGGCGCGTCTCGCGTCCGCGACTTATTCGTTCAGGGCAAGAAGAATGCGCCCTGCATCATATTTATAGACGAGATCGACGCCGTCGGGCGCCACCGTGGCGCCGGACTTGGCGGCGGCCACGACGAGCGGGAACAGACACTGAACCAACTGCTCGTGGAAATGGACGGCTTCGAGGCCAATGAAGGGGTAATTCTCATCGCCGCGACCAACCGGCCAGATGTTTTGGACCCCGCGCTGCTGCGGCCAGGGCGTTTCGACCGGCGCGTTGTCGTGCCGCGTCCGGATGTCAAAGGGCGTGAGGGCATATTGCAGGTTCACACAAGAAAGGTGCCGGTGGCCGAAGACGTGGATATCGCGGTCCTGGCCCGCGCGACGCCCGGGTTCGCCGGCGCCGATCTGGAAAATCTAGTCAACGAAGCGGCGTTGCTGGCGGCGCGCAGTAACAAGGAAAGAGTCGATATGGGCGATTTCGAAGTCGCCAAGGACAAGGTCATGATGGGCGCCGAGCGGCGCAGCATGATCATCAGCGATGAGGAAAAGCGCGTCACCGCCTATCATGAAGCCGGCCACGCGTTGGTGGCGAAGCTCCTGCCGGGAGCGGACCCGGTTCACAAAGTCACGATTATTCCGCGGGGCATGGCGCTCGGTCTTACGCAGCAGCTGCCCATCGACGAAAAACACACCTATCAGAAGGACTATTTACTGAATAATCTCGCGATTCTCTTCGGCGGGCGGGTTGCCGAGGAGTTAGTGCTGAACCACATGACCACGGGGGCCGGCAACGATATTGAAAAGGCCACCGACTTGGCGCACCGAATGGTCTGCGAGTGGGGCATGAGCGAAAAACTTGGCCCCATGACCTTTGGTAAGAAAGAGGAAGAGATCTTCTTGGGCCGGGATTTCACTCAGAAAGTCGATTACTCCGAGAACACGGCGATCGAAATCGACGCCGAGATTCGGCGCATCATTCAGGAGAGTTATCAGAAGGCCAAAGATCTGCTCAAGAAAAATCTCGGCCTGTTGCACAAAGTCGCCCAGATGCTGCTCGAGAAAGAGGTTCTGGACGGCTCCGAGATCGATGCCATTGTGCGGGAGTTTGGCGGCAACGGGGGAGCGCCGCTGTCTCCGTCAGCCGCGGTGGCGGTGGCTTAGGCTTTTTCTCGCCGGGGGCTAACTTCAGCTCCCTTCCAATTCAAGCTCAAGCTCTTTTGACGGAGGTGGGTATCTTGCGGCGGCGACGGAATCCCGCATCCGCCGGGCCGGTTTTTTCGACAATTCAGCGCTTTGGAAATGGCCGTTGAGTTGGGTATGGGCGAGCAAAATCCACAGCAGATAAACCAGTTGATCAACCGGTTCACAGCTTTGTCGCACGTCGCCTCG
This sequence comes from Binatia bacterium, assembly GCA_036398075.1. Lineage (GTDB taxonomy): Bacteria > Desulfobacterota > Binatia > UBA9968 > UBA9968 > DATACQ01. The sequence goes on from DASWHT010000048.1 coordinate 3,240, forward strand.
GGAGAGCGCGCTTGCTTATCGACGCGGCATGGCAAGCTCGACTTTTCGCGTCGAACCACCGTCATGGGTATACTAAACATCACCCCTGACTCGTTCTACGATGGCGGGCGGAGTGAAGACGTAAGCCGGGCGGTCGCCGATGGTGTGGCGATGGTCGAATCTGGGGCGGAGATTCTCGATATCGGCGGCGAATCAACGCGGCCGGGATCACGCCCTGTCTCAGCAGATGAAGAACTGGCGCGGGTCTTGCCGGTGCTGCGCGGGCTGCGCCACGAAGTAAAAATTCCGATTTCCATCGACACTTACAAATCAAAGGTGGCGCAGTCCGCCCTGGAAGCCGGCGCCGATATCGTCAACGATATTAGCGCGCTTCGCTTCGATGCCGAAATGCTTTCCGTTATCGCCCGCGAGCGAGTGCCGGTGGTGCTGATGCATATGCAGGGAACGCCGCGCACGATGCAGGTCGAGCCGCGCTACGACGACGTCGTCGGCGAGGTAAGAGAATTTCTCGCCGCCCAATTGTCTGAAGCGATGGGTCGCGGGGTCGCCCAGGAGGCGGTGATCATCGATCCGGGGATCGGCTTTGGTAAGACCCTAGAACATAACTTGGCCTTGCTCCGCGGCCTGCCGGCGTTAGCAGCGCTGGGGCAGCCGCTTTTGATCGGCGCGTCGCGCAAGGCTTTCATCGGTAAGATTCTCGGAGTAGACCCCGAAGATCGGCTCGAGGGTAGCCTTGCGGCGGCGGTCGCAGCGGTGCTCGGCGGCGCCAATATTCTCCGGGTGCATGACGTTAAAGAAACGGTGCGTGCGGCGCGCGTCGCGGATGCGCTCCGCTACGGGCCGGGACCTTCCTAGAGCCGTTAACATGCCTGAGATCATCGGCCAACTACGCTGGCAGGACGGCATCGATATCGGGATCATCACGTTCCTGGTTTACCGCCTGTTGCAAATTCTCCGTGGCAGCCGCGCCATGCAGATGGTTACGGGCTTGGCGGTGATTATGCTGGCGTTTGTCGTGTCGCGGGCGCTGGGGCTTTTCACCCTCAACTGGGTCCTCGACAACTTTCTCGGCTCGATCATACTCGTCATCATCGTGATTTTTCAGAGCGATATCCGGCGCGCGCTGACCCAGGTGGGAGCAGCGCCGCGTTTCAGCACGGTGGAACGCATGATTCAGCGGCGCGAAGATGTCATCGACGAGATCGTTCAGGCGGGGATGGCGCTGGCGGAAAAAAAGGTCGGCGGCTTGGTGGTGCTGGAGCGCGAAGTGGGGCTTAACGAATATATGGAAATCGGCACCCGCCTCGACGCCCGGGTAAGCCGCGAGTTGATCATCAGTGTTTTTCTGCCCCATTCGCCGATTCATGACGGCGCGCTAGTGATTCAAAAAGGCCGGGTGACGGCGGTGCGTTGTCTTCTGCCGTTGAGCACAAACCCCAACTTGCGCAAGAGCTGGGGCACCCGCCATCGCGCGGCCCTCGGTGTCACCGAAGAGACCGACGCCGTTGCGGTCGTGGTATCGGAACAGGAAGGAACCGTAGCGCTGATCGTGGGCGGCAACGTGACGGAGAATATCGACGACACGCGGTTGCGCGCCGCTCTGCGCGACCTGATTCGCTCATGAAAACTCTGTGGGAAAAAATCGTTGGCCTCGCCGGCAGCAACCTGGGGCTCAAGGTCCTGGCGCTGATTATTGCCGTGGGTCTATGGCTGGCGGGGCAACGCGATATTGAGAGGTCCGTCGAGGTGCCGGTGGAGATTCGTAATGTCCCGCTTGGCCTGATGGTCATGGACCACCGCGTGGACTTTGTCGTGTTACGGTTGTCGGGGCCGCGCACATTAGTTTCCACCTTTGACGCGGAAACGCTCAAGCTCGGCTTGGATCTCAGCACGGCAAAGCCGGGGTCGGGAAGTTTTCCCCTGAGCAGCAGCTCCCTCAATATCCCGCGTGGCGTTACGGTTTCACGCATCACGCCGCCGGTGGTCAATCTGCGCATTGAGCCAGTGCTTAAAAGGGTGCTGCCGGTGACCGTGCGCTTCGCCAACAAGCTCCCCATCGCGTTCAAAATTGCCGCCACCGCCGTGAAACCCGAAAGCGTTTCGGTGCAAGGACCGGCTGACGACGTGCGCGGTCTGGCGTTGGCGGAGACCCTGCCCATAGAAATCGAACCAGGGCGCGGTCTGACTAAGCGGACGGTTCGGCTATCCACCGACGGAAAATCGCTGGCCTTCGAGCCGGACCACGTGGAAGTGGCCGTCACGGTGGAAGCGGCTCAGATCGTGAAGGAATATCGCTCCGTGGAAGTGCAAGCAAGAAACAGCGGCGGCGAGTATAGTATAAATCCCAAGTCGGTCTATCTCCGTCTGACGGGACCGGGTGACGAATTGGAAAAGTTGGAAGTCGGTGCGGGCCAGGTTTACCTCGATCTCAACGGCTTGGCGGCAGGCGAACATTCGCTGCCTTTGAGCTTTAACTTGCCGCCGGAGATCAAAGTGCTGGAACACAAACCGCAACGATTCAAAGTGCGTATAGTGAAATCAAAAAAATAGCCAAAAATATTTGGAATTTGGGATTAAAAAGAGATCGGAAAAACTGTGACTCCCGCAAAGACGCAAAGACGCCAAGTTCGGAGAAGCAAAAATATATTCTTAACTTTGCGCCTTGGCGTCTTGGCGCGATAAATTTTCTTGAAGTGGTTGTGTTGAACATTTCAAGGTTAAGAATGGACGTTGGATCCGATGCCAACATTTTAAGAGCCGCTACCACGGCACCGGTTCATCCCGAATTGCGCTGAGCTGTTCACTTACCCGTCAACTTTTTCATCCGTTCGATAACCTCGGCAGGCTGCGCCAGCACCTCCTTGGCTAGCGCCTCCACCTCCTCGCCGCTCACTGGCTCCAGCTCGTATCTCCTCTTCTTTATTTCCGCCAAGAACTCTGGATCCGCCATCGTCTTGGCGAAAGCGTCACGTAGAATTTTCACGCGATCCGGCGGTATACCGGGAGTCGCTGCTATAGGGCGCCCGAGTGAGCCGCTGGCAAGGACCACGGTGGCCAAGCGCCGGTTTGCCTCGGTGGTTTTGTACCGGTCCATAAGCTCGTAGATCGTGGGCGTATCGGGCAATCGAGGATCCCGTTTGCGCGGCGTCTGGATGATGTTCCGAACGAAGCTGGTCTTCCGCCACGTATGATATGGCTCGCGGGCAAAAAAGGCCTCGATGGTAAACGCTCGACAATGCAGCTCGCCCCTCTCTACCGCAAGGTCGATATCCTGTCCGCCGGGGTAGCCCGTGACCATAGAAAATTTTGCTCCCAGACTTTCTTCCATGAGCTTGGGCAGAAAGTATTCAGGGGAGCCGGTGCCGGTGGCGCCGCACTTGGGCGCTTCCGAAGCTTTGCGGACATCGTCAACGGATTTATAGGGGGTATCGGCGCGCATATACATCTGACGCTCGGCCCGCACCGGAGAGCCAATCCAGGTATACTTCGCCCAGTCAAACTGGACCTCTTTACGCCCCAGAAGCTGTTCGAAATACAACGACGGCAAGACCACGCCGAGTGTCAAACCATCAGGTTTGGCCACGCCGTAAACATAATTAGCCGCAATCATGGAGCCTGCACCGGGCATGTTTTGCACTATTAACTCCGGACGTCCGGGGATGTGCTTGCCGATGTGGGAGGCTATAAGACGGGACCATAGATCGTAAACGTCTCCCGCCGGGACGCCCACGACGATCCTGATGGTCTGGCCCTGATAAAAAGCGGGCTGGGGATGAGCCTCAGAAATCCATGCGAGGAAAAATGAAAGCGCGAAGATGACCGTTTTCATAGTCTTCACCTTAATCGTAAGAGCCGGTAATGAGCGCACTCATATCGTACAATACGTGGAAATTACCAGAGCGCTGTATACGCTCGAACGTTTCCGCTGAGCTACTCCATCCACCATCAACTCGCAAAGTCGCACCCATCGCGCCAGCGCCGTCGGTGAAGCGACATAGGTCACAAAACAATCTTTGCAAGACGACGTTGCTTCCGTATTAGGGAGCGTCTCTGGGGTCGAGCCTGAGATTTCCGACCAGCTGGTTGAAATAGACCGGCACTTGCGATTCAAAAGTGAGTTGCTGTCCGGAAAAAGGATGTTTGAATGAAATCGATCTAGCATGAAGCGCTAAACGCGTGTGGTCCCGGTCCCCTTTGCCGTATTTCCGATCGCCGACAACCGAATGGCCGATGCCGGCGAGATGGACGCGAATCTGGTGCTTCCGGCCCGTCAATAGATCAAGTTCCAGCAATGCGAAGTTTTTAGTTTGCTTGAGTACCCTATAGCCCGTACTCGATAGTTTTCCTTTTGTCCTGTCCGACGTCGAATACACGATGTGTGCTTTGTTCTCCGCGAGGTAAGTTGTGATCGTGCCCGACGTCTTGGCACATTGGCCGTGAACGACCGCAAGGTATTTCTTCTCGGTGTCTTGCCATCGATCCTGCAAACGAATCTTCGTCTCGACGTTCTTTGCGAAGATAACTATCCCCGACGTCTCCCTGTCCAAGCGGTGCACGATGAAAATCCGATTCCGAGATTTGCTGTAACCCTTACGGACATAGTCCGTTAAAAAGAAATAAGCCGTCCGGGTTTTGTCCGAATCGGTTCCCATCGTCAATAGCCCCGCGGGTTTATCCACCACGAGAACGTCCGAGTCCTCGTACAGGATCACGAGTCCATGCGGCAGAGGCATGTGATTCGAAGTGGAGCGTTTATACACAGGAGCGTTCTAAGCAAATAGTCAATACGGTCAAAGCCTGACTTATGTACCTATCCAA
>DASWHT010000049.1:0-2790 GCA_036398075.1 Binatia bacterium
TCCTGTTGAATCGCCTCGCGCAGCAAGCGGTTTAAATCGCGCAGGCGCTCGTCCAGATAGCGCATGATGTTCTTGAGATCATCGCCGTTTTCGCCAAGCATCTGAAGCAACCCTTTGAAACGCTCGATGTCATTTTGCACCCGCTCCAGCTCAAGGCGCGCCCCCAACCTCATGTAGGGCGTGAAACGGAAACCGTCGAGACCGCCGCTATCCAGCTCCTGGCGCGCCGCCTCCCTGAAGAGTCGTTCCAGCTCGGCGTGGTTGGCGGTCAAGAGCGCCTTAGTCAGCTCGGACAAATCCCCTTCCATTTGGCGCAAGAGCTGTTGAATATGCTCGATCATCCTTTGGTACTGCTCGGGGGACAGTCCGAGCTCTTCCATCATGCGCCGGTCGAGAGCGTCGATGGCCTGGCCTAGGCCCAAAAAGAAAAAATCAAAAAGTTCTTCGAAGGGTTGAATGTCGCCGACGCGTTTGACCAGCGTCGTCCGCAAGGCGTCTCTGAATAGCCGTTGGTCTTCGATGCCGAGGCGCTCCAAGGCGCGGAACACGTCCATGTTTTCCGAAAGCGACACCCGCACGCCGTTTCGGCGCAGCACATTGGCGAATTCGATGATGCGTTCTTCCATGACGGCGTGCGATTTCGGTCCTAATGTAGATGATCTTCGTCGCCGCCCCTGGCCGCGCCGCGCTGGGCTTTGCGCTCGGCGAGATAAGCTTTAAGCTCCTGGTGCGCTTTGCGGATATCGGCTTCGTACTTCATAAGCACGGACAGCGTCTGGTCCACCAGCTCGTGGTCCAGTTGTTTGATGTTGAGCAGGGCAAGCGCTTTTACCCAGTCGAGCGATTCGCTGATGCTGGGAGTTTTCTTCAAGTCCAGCTTGCGCAGCCGCTGGAGCAGACGCACGACTTCCTGCACGAGCTGGCTGCCGACCCCGGGAACTTTGAGCTTGATAATTTCCATCTCCCGCTCGCTATCGGGAAAATCCAGATACAAATGGAGGCAGCGCCGTTTGAGCGCGTCGGACATTTCCCGGCTATTGTTGCTGGTTAGAACTACCAGCGGGATATGTTTCGCCTTGAGAGTGCCGATTTCCGGGACGGTGATTTGAAAATCGCTCAACACCTCGAGCAAAAACGCTTCAAACTCGGAGTCCGACTTGTCGACTTCGTCGATCAACAGGACCGTTGGTTTCTCGGCTAACAGAGCGCGCAAGAGCGGCCGGGGCAACAGGAAACGGTCCGAAAAAAACACCCCGTCCTGGGCGGCGATGGAGTTCACCGCTTCCTGCAACGTCTCGGAGCCTTTGGTGATCTCACCGATCTTGTCTTTCAGGATCTGCGTGTAAAGCAGCTGCTTGGCGTATTCCCATTCATAGAGCGCCTTGGCTTCATCGAGTCCCTCATAGCATTGAAGCCGGATCAGCTCCAAACCCAAGGAGCCGGCCAGCACTTTTCCCAGCTCGGTCTTTCCCACACCCGCCGGTCCTTCAACGAGAATCGGCTTTTGCAGCGCCGCGCCGAGATAAACCACTGTGGCCACGCTCTTGCCGCAAATATAATTTTGCCCGCCCAACCCGGCGATTACGTCATCCACTGACTGAAACATGTTTTTCCTTTCCAATTTGCCGAAACTAACACAATCGTTTGGCGACAACAATAAAGCATGTTTGCACATAGCCGGGGCTTTCTGTAGTAAACGGGGTGGATGTGTACTCTAGCGCTTTTTCTTAATGTTTTTGACAGGTATCCCCTGCTGGTGGCTGCGAACCGCGACGAGCGCTACGACCGCCCCTCAACGGCGCCGGGCTTGATCGCCGCCGATCCCAAAATCATCGCAGGTAAGGATCTTCGCGCCGGCGGCACGTGGTTGGGAATCAATGAGTACGGACTTCTGGTCGGAATCCTCAATCGCCGCGCCAATGGCGCGACACTCATCCATGCCAACCCCCGTTCGCGCGGGTTGCTCTGTATGGATCTCCTCGCGCTCCGAAGCGTGGCGGAGGCCCGCGAGTTCCTTTGCCGCCACGAGGAAAACTACAATCCGTTCACCGTGGTCTACGTCGATCCGGAGGGCGCCGGCGTGGCCTTCAATGACAAGGGGAGCATCACGATGCGCGGGCTGAACGCCGGGCTCCTTGTATTCAGCAGCGCCGCGGCCGTTGATACCGCATCGGGCAAGGCCGATCGTGCCTACGGCCGATTTCTTAGCTGGGCCAGCGAGTCGCCCGCGCAAAAACAATCGGGCGATTGGCTCGGCGGGCTCAAGACGCTGCTCGGCGACCACAGTATGCTTAGCGACAACGATCCCAGGGACGCTATCTGCGTTCATGGCACGGAGTCGGGGACGGTTTCGTCAAGCATCATTCATTACTCGGCGATGCAGAGACGTTTTGAGAGTTGCTACTGTGCCGGCGCGCCATGCCAAAACCATTTCGCCGCGCCACTGGCGCTGGTTATCTCATGATTCAAAAACCGCGCCTCGCGGCCACCGTAATATTGCTCAGGGCGGCCGAGCCGCGCGGCTTCGAGGTGTTTCTCACGCGCCGCCCCGAAGGCATGATTTTTCTCGGCGGCATGTATTGTTTTCCAGGTGGCACACTGCGCAACGAAGATTTCTCCGACGCCATGCTGAGCCGGTCCGCAGGACTGACTCCTGATCAGGCGCAAAAAATCATCGGCGCCGAGTTTGCTCCGCGCCAAGCGCTTGGGCTGTGGATCGCCGCGATTCGTGAATTGTTCGAAGAGGCGGGGATTCTACTCGCGGTCAACCGCGCGGGCGAACGGATGCTT
>DASWHT010000050.1:0-6868 GCA_036398075.1 Binatia bacterium
AATTCGCAAATATTTTCACTTCTGAAAAGTCCCGCCGCCGCTGGGCGTCTCCGGCTGAGCGCGAAGGACCGCACAGAACGCATGGCCCGGCCCACTGCAACGGACGAAAAGGGTCGCCCATTTTGAGCCCAACGAAATCACCCTTGAGTGATGAAGCGGGACACGTAAGAAAGACTCCGTAGCGGCTAGCGAAATGTCAGGATGCTTCACGGGGCCGGTAGAGCAGGTATTTGTCGCGCAACTTGATAAAATCGTCGCTTGTCGCTTGCCAACGCCGGACGATCACTCTAGGGTCCCAACCATCCTTAACGGCTTGCACCACCCAACGGGCACCCACGAGACCAATGGTTTGGTCGAGGCGAAATTTTCCTTTGTACAAACGATGAAGCGCGCTGGCGATTTCGACACCCAGCGCCGGCGAGTCCAGACGAGCGCGGTCCGAAACCCAGACTCTGACACCGGCGCATTCCGAGTCTTTGAATCGGCTCTCCGAAGGCGTGAAGCGGGTTGCCTTGAATGACACTCCCTCGATGTTCCGCTGACTTAAATATGCCGCCAGCTCATCGCCATCGATCCAAGGCGCACCCAATAGCTCAAAGGGAGCTTCCGTACCGCGGCCAACGCTGACGTTCGCACCCTCGACGAGTGCCACGCCGGGATAAAGTACCGCAGCCCTAAGCGTTCGCAAGTTTGGCGAAGGCGCCACCCAGGGCAAGCCGGTTTCATCGTACCAGGAGTTCCGCCGATAATGCTGCATCTTGACAACCTGGAGCTTGACGCCGATGTTAGCCTCCTCGTTGAACAACCCGGCGAGTTCTCCTACGGTCATGCCATGGCGCACGGGCAATGGATGGTAGCCTGTAAACGATTGCCGCCCCGCTTCCAGAACAGGACCCTGAACCACGGCGGCGTTGATAGGATTGGGCCGATCCAGCACGTAGAAACGAAGCCCTTTCTTTGCCGCGGCTTCCATCGCGTATGCCATGGTTGTGTTATAGGTATAGAAACGAACACCGGCATCCTGCATGTCGAAGACCAGAGCATCAAGGCCCTCAAGCATCTCACGGGTCGGGCGGCGAACGTCGCCATAAAGGCTATGGACCGGCAATTTCGTTACCGGTTCCGTGGACGAGAGAACAGCGACGTCCACATTGCCATTCAGGCCATGCTCGGGGCTGAAAAGCGCGGCGAGCTTCACGTTCGAAGCATTAAAGAGTAAGTCCAAGGTGCGCCGCCCTCTGGAGTCTAAGCCCGTATGGTTGGTGATCAAACCGACACGGAGCCCGCTCAATGGGGCGAAGCCCTGGGCGCTCAGCTCGTCGATGCCACTACGCACCCCTTCCGTCTGCGGCGATTTCTTTTCCCTCAGCGCTGCCGGACGCGTCATAGCCGGCTCCAACCGGCGCATCATCGGATGGCTGGTTGACGCCCGGCGGAGCATTGCGGTGACGAAGCGCAGCACTTCTAGTCTCAGCGGTTTCACATCTCCGGCGCCACGTGGATGGACCCGGCTGGTGAGAATAATCACATAAGTCTTCGAATCCGGATCGATCCATATCGATGTACCGGTATAACCGCTATGGCCGAAGGAATTGGCCGGTACCAACTCATTATCGTTAGAATTGAAACTGGGGGCGATTTCCCAACCAAGCCCCCACCATGCCGCGCCGTTTACAGCTTGTTGGCGGGCGGTCATGGCTTCGACGCTCGTTTGGGTCAAAATCTGTTTACCGTTCAATGCGCCCCCGTTCAACAACATCTGGGCAAACAGGGCGAGATCGTCGGCAGTGGAAAACAATCCGGCATGCCCGCTGACGCCACCCATTTTGTACGCCGTCGGGTCGTGCACGAGGCCTTGTAACAGCTTGCCGTTCAGATAACTTGTCGGCGCGATTCTCGATTGCTCAGCGGCCGGCTTGAATGCCGTATCCTTCATCCCCAGTTTCGCAAAAATTTGCCGCGCACAGTACTGATCCAATGGCAGGCCGGAGACCCGCGCGACGAGTTCGCCCAAGACGATGAAGTTAATATCGCTATAAAGAAATGTTTTGCCTGGAGGAGAAATCAATTTCTCCCCAATTACGCGCTTGATGGCTTCGCTGGGTCCCGACCACGTGCCGTTGCCGTTGCCGTTGAGCCCCGCCCTGAAACCGCTGCTATGCATCAGCAGATCTCGAACCCGAATTTCCTGCTTGCCATTGGCGCCGAACTCTGGCCAATGACGCGACGCGGTGTCGTCCAGGCTGATTTTCCTTTGCTCTACGAGTTGCATCACGGCGGTGGCCGTTGCGATAGGTTTGGTCAAAGAAGCAAGGTCAAAGATGGTGTCTTCGGTCATCGGGAGTTTTTGCGGCTCGAGGGCGCGGTTGCCAAACGCGCGACGGTAGAGCACGCTGCCTTGCTGCCCGATCAAAATCACCGCACCCGGAATATTGCCAAGCTCAACCTCTCGGTTGACGATGACGCCGAGCGGCTGCAGGTTCGCCGCACTAAGGTTATCGCCTCGCGCCCACCCGGCGTAAGACCACAACAAAGCGGCGGCGGCGATTAGAGGCGCGAGAGCCATGAACCATCTCTGGCGCGCGCCATGTCCGCTACGTTTCATAAGCCCAATTTTCAATTAATTGCGACCGAAAGTCCATCCGGCGAATAAACGTTGCTCGGATTCCACAGCATCCAACCGTTGCTGCCGAAGTCAGTTGCGGCCTTGATCTGAAGGCCGATCTCTTTCCCTGTAAACGGTCTGTGATCGAAGGCGTAGTCTCTAAAAGCCTGCAGCCACGGCCGGAAACGAACTCCTGGCAAACCGGTCCTCTCTTTGGCGCGGGCAAGGGATCTATAAACGATTTCATAAGGATGGGCCACGGGATCGCGAATACCGGGAATTCCGACGTGAAAACCGGAGGGATAAAGCATCGGAGACAAATAATCTAGATACGGCGCCAGTTGATCGAGTCTTTGGCCGATCCCCGTATCATCGAGGTTCCAACAGACGTAACCAAAAATATCCGCGGCCACAAATACATTGTACGGCACGAGCTTCCGGCGTGCGCTGCGAAGAAAATCGCTCACGGCTCTTACCCTGTTCTCCATCGTGTTTGGCATCGAATAGACCAATCCCCGAGCGTCGGGAAAGCGGACATAGTCAAACTGAATCTCGTCAAAGCCGTATCGGGCGGCCTCTTCTGCCACCGCAAGATTATACTCCCAGACCTGCTCATTGAAAGGATCGGTCCAGGCGAGATCTTCTCGGTCGTGCCATATTGCCCCGCCCGGCAGCTTGACGGCCCAGTCGGGCTTCGCCGACGCTAGTGGATTGTCCTTAAATACCACGATGCGGGCGATAGTGTAGATGCCTTTCCCCCTTAGCGACTTCAACAACCCCTCGATATCCTTTATGGTAAGCGTGCTTTGAGCGCCAACTTGCGCGCTTAACGGAACTGCGCTCTTGTAAGGAATCCTGCCGCGGTCTCCTTTGACGTCGATGACCACGGCGTTGAGTTCGGTGCTCTCAATGAGCCGGAGCGCGGATTCCCGCAGGGCAAAATCACCGACCCCATAGAAAGACAAATACAATGCCTTGGGCGTGAAGGTCCGCAGGGCGACGTCATTCAGCCCATCCTGCGGCTGTGTGAGATCGATCCACGTTCTTTGGTAACCGAAGGCTCGCGCGCCGATGCGGGTGCCCGAGCCGCGCATCTGAAAGCCGCCGTTCGTTTCTGTCCTTGCCACCGCGTCGCCCAAGGTCACAAACGCGCCTTCAATCGGCCTTAAAGTCACCGCGTCGTAAACCCTACCGCGGCGCGGGAGCTCATCCACGCCGACGAACAAGAAGATAAGCGCGCTGACAAACGGCAAAATGCTCGTGAACGTGCCTTTCACCTTCAGTAGCCTTTCACCGGCGAGCCCGCTCGCCCTTCGAAAATATCGACGAATAATTTTCGCTGGTAGGTCTGGGTCACAAGATAACGCGGCAGCGCCATCATTGGATCCCGCGGCGTCGTATGGCGCCCCTCGATCGTGAACCCGGCAATGTAGCCGGCGGCTATCGCCTGCGCTATAAGCTCGTCGTCATAAATGCCGAAAGGCCAAGCCAGCATGTCGACCTTGCTTCGGAGCCTCGTTTCCAGTGTCGCCTTTGATTTTTCCAGCTGCGAATTTACCAACTTCTCGTATTCCCGCCGCGTTAGCCGTTGTTTTTCCTGCGCGAAATTCGGGTGCCAGTAGGAATGCGATTGGATGTCGAACAACCCCGTCTCCCTCAACTCCGCGAGCTGTCCCCAAGTTAGCGCATACTCGGCGTTGCTGATCGCCGAGGGATAGACAAAAAGGGTCACCGGCAACTTGTATTTCCGGGCGATCCCTCCCAGGTGCTCATAGACCGACCGGTGCCCATCATCCGCTGTAATCACTACCGCGCGGGAAGGCAGCGCCGGCTTACCGCTCAATCGATGTTCCACCAAATGCCTGAGCGGAATGATCTGATAACCGCTACTCCGCAAATATTCCAGATGCGATTCGAACAATGAAATCGTCACCGTCATGCGGTCAACTACTGACGGAGCGAAGCGATGATAGACGAGAATGGGAAAGGAGAAGTTTTCCGCCGCCCCCGCAGGAGCGCAGACCAGGAGAGCCAAGCCCAGGGCGAATCTCAATGCCAGGTAGAGGTTTCGAACCGGGCCGCCTGTGATGTCAGCGGAGAATTTGATTGGCAAGGAGCGCCGCATGGGTTTATACCCGAACGCTCCACCGCCGCTCGAGCCTCTGCAATCCTGATTGTTTAGTCAGCGCGAGCGCCTCGCGATGCTCTTCCGCGGTGAAACCGATAATCTCCTTGATAAGAATTGCATCCATCATGCTTCCGTTACGGCACCCTGCTAACCTGTGTCGCAATCGACGTGCCGGGAATTTCCACATTCAGCATCGCGGCAAGGGTTTGCTTGCTCTATCAACTCTGCTAAAAATCGGATCTGCTCTTCCCGCGCATGCGAATGAACCGAAGGCGGCTAGCCCTATTGATAGTTTTTACCGCGTGGACCGCCGGCTCAAGCTTGGCATGTTGTTTGCGCATCAATACCTGCACTCGTAGAGTGTTGCTGCTTTGGGACTTTTAGCGGCGAGCCGGCGCAAAGGGACAAAATGCTAGAATGTCGTTGGGAACTGCTGCCGCACGGCGCGGATATCGGGGTGCGCGGCATCGGCAGTTCCAAAGAGGAGGCATTCGAGCAGGCCGCGGTGGCGCTGACAGCGGTCATCACCGATCCAAATTCAGTTGCGGCGAAGGATATAGTAGAAGTGACATGCGACGCACATGACGATGAGCTGCTGTTGGTCAATTGGCTGAATGCGCTTATCTACGAAATGGCCACGAGAAGAATGCTCTTTGGCCGTTTCGAAGTTCACATCGAAGATCACCGATTGCGCGCAAAGGCATGGGGAGAAGCGATAGACGAGCACCAGCATGAGCTGGGGGTCGAAGTGAAAGGCGCTACCTGCACCGAGCTCAAGGTGGCTCAGGACCAAGAGGGCGGCTGGCTCGCGCAGTGCGTCGTCGACGTTTGAGGAGATCGGCATGGAACTGTCTCGTTTGCAGCGACGCGCGGAAAATGAGTGGTGGATAGCGCCCTATGGCAAGATGCGCGTGCCAGCCGTGATCTACGCCAGCGAGTCTTTGATGCGCGAGATGGATGAGAAAGTTTACGAGCAAGTCACCAACGTCGCCATGCTGCCGGGCATCGTCAAAGCATCCTACGCCATGCCCGATGCCCACTGGGGTTACGGCTTTCCCATCGGCGGTGTCGCGGCCTTCGACGCCGAGAAAGGCGGCGTCATTTCCGCCGGCGGCGTCGGTTTCGACATATCCTGCGGGGTGCGCACTCTGCTGACGGGTCTTAGCCTCGCTGATATTAGCGTAAAAAAGCAACAGCTGGCCGATGCCCTGTTTCACTCGATCCCCGCCGGCGTCGGCAGTCGCGGCAAACTGAGCCTGAACGAGAAAGAAATGAATGCCATGCTGACGGGTGGAGCAAAATGGGCGGTTGGGCGCGGTTACGGCATACGCGAAGACCTCGAGCGGGTCGAGGAAGAAGGCTGCATCCCCGCGGCGCGTCCCGACGAGGTTTCCGACCGCGCCAAGAAGCGCCAGCGCGAAGAAATGGGCACCCTAGGCTCCGGCAATCACTATTTGGAAGTTCAGCATGTCGCAAAGATCTTCGACGAGAAAATCGCCGCGGCGTTCGAATTACAGCACGGTGACGTGGTGTTAAGCATTCACTGCGGCTCACGCGGGCTTGGGCATCAAATCGGCACGGAATTTCTTACCCGCATGGCCGCCGCGGCCGCACAGTACGGCATCGAGCTGCCCGACCGGGACTTGGCCTGCGCGCCCATCTACTCTCCCGTCGGCGAAGCTTATTTGGGCGCGATGCGCGCGGCGATCAATTGCGCGCTGGCCAACCGGCAAATCATCACCCATCTCGCGCGCCAGGCGTTTAGTGAAATATTTCCCAAGGCGGAATTGCCGCTCCTCTACGATGTCTCGCACAACACGTGCAAAGTCGAAGAGCATGAATTGAAAGGCAAGCCGGTGCGCTTGTTCATTCATCGCAAGGGCGCGACCCGCGCCTTCGGACCCGGCCATCCGGCCGTACCGGAAGCGCTCCGGGCTCTCGGTCAACCGGTCTTGATCGGCGGCACCATGGGCACCGCATCATATATACTCTGCGGCACGGAGAAAGGCATGGGACTTGCCTTCGGTTCCGCCTGTCACGGCGCCGGCCGGAGCATGAGCCGGCATCAGGCGTTGCGGCAGTGGCGCGGATCAGAAGTCGTGCAGAATCTCGCTGGGCATGGCATTTTAATCCGC
>DASWHT010000051.1:0-3115 GCA_036398075.1 Binatia bacterium
AAGGACCTTTTGGTACCGTAAGTGATGGCTGTTTTTTGTCGTCGTTTTTCGCAAACGGGCCGCGAGATAGGGAGGAAAAGCTGTAATGCCCCGCCAGTATCGTTACTTTTCAGCCGATAGTCATTTCGAGTCGCTGCCAGAGACCTGGACGCACAGAGTTCCGGCGAAATACCGCGACCGGGCGCCGCGACGCATCAAGCTCGTCGACGGTCGGGACGCCATCGTCGAAGAAGGCCAGCCGCTCGAGTATCGCGGCACCAATCTATTCGCCGGAAAATCCCCCGAAGAATTCAACCCGACCCATCTCAACTTTGAATCTTCTCCCGGCGCGGGCTCGCCCGAGCAGCGCTTGCTCGAGCAGGACGCCGACGGTATCGACGGCGAATTGCTCTTCGCCTCAGAGGCGCGCAACACCAAAATAAAGGATAAGGACGCATTTCTCGCCATCGTCAAAGCCTTTAACGATTACTTTATCGAAGAATTTTGCGCCGTCGCTCCCGATCGTTTAATCGGTGTCGCCGTGATGCCGGACATCGGCGCCGACGAAAACATCGCCGAGATGAAGCGCTGCAAAGAAAAAGGATTCAAGGCGGTGCGTCTACACACGTTTCCTAGCGGCAAGAATTTTCCGACTGCTGAAGACGATAGATTTTACGCCGCGGCCATCGATCTCGATATGCCGGTGACGATCCACACGTCGTTCCCGCGGCGCACCGACGAGCGCGATGTCTACTTGATGAAATACCCCAAGGACCCGCAGGGCGAAGACCGGCCCTTCGATTTTCTTCAACGGCTGGCGCGCCAGGGCATCTATCATTGCGGCGCGGTAGAAGCGACGCAGCTGATTTTCACCGGCGTCTTCGACCGCTTCCCCAAGCTGCAAATATTTTGGGCAGAGAATAACATCGGCTGGATTCCTTATTTTTACCAGCAGATGGACCAGACCTATAAAGTGAACTGCGGCTGGGCGGAGCGCCTTTTAGGGTTACCGCGCCTTAAAAGACTTCCGAGCGAGTACCTGCGGGAGCACGCGCATTGGGGAGTATTCGACGATCCGATCGGCATTCAATTGCGTCACATGGTGGGTGTCGACAAGATCATGTGGTCAACGGACTTTCCGCACATCGTGACTCGCTGGCCCAATTCTCTTAAGTTGGTCGAAGAACAATTCGTCAATGTGCCGGAAGATGAAAGACGCGCGATGCTGGCGGGAAACGCCATCAAGTTTTTTCATCTGGATGCGGTTTAAAAAAACAGTTATTCACGCGCAAAGAACGGAAAAGAGGAGGAAGATAATTTAACCACAAAGTACCTAGCGCGGCAGAGCCGCAACCAAAAGAAATAAGAGATTTAACCGCAAAGGACGCAAAGGACGCAAAAAAGAGGGACCTGGCACGAAGGACGCGAAGTTTAGGAGTATAAATATCTGAACCCTTCGCGTCCTTCGTGGTTTCGTAGTGAAAAGCCAGCATCGAATTGGGCTTGACGGTTCGTGATAAGTTATGTTTTGTTGGAGTCGCGCTTGATAGAAAGGTGCACAATTCTATCGGAGGTGGCCAATGACCAGCTCATGGGAAAGCGTAAGAGTTGACGAAAGTAACATGCCGCTTTATACCAGCGTGCCGGAGAGCGGCGGGCCGGTGCCCGGCGTCGTGGTCGTGCACGGGCAGTCGGGATTAGAGAATTTCATCAAAGACACGACTCACATGATGGCCCTGCAAGGCTATGTCGCCGTCGCGCCGAACCTCTACCACCGCGACGGGCCCGACTGTAAAGATGACAACCTGACGCGAAAAGCCAGACTGCGCGACCCGTCGATCATCAGAGATATCGAAGGCGCTATTGGTTTCTTGAAAAATCACCCACGGGTCAACGGCGCGCGCTTGGGTATCGTTGGCTTTTGCATGGGCGGTCGACTCGTCTATCTCATGTCGGCGGCAAGCAAAGATTTAAAAGCAGGGGTGATGTTCTACGGCAGCAGCACGATGGAACCCTATGGCGCGGGTCCATCACCTTTCGACCGAACGCGCGAGATCAGTTGCCCGATCCAGGGCCACTTCGGCGCCGACGATAAGAACCCGTCGCCGGATGACATGCACAAACTTGGAGCCGAACTCTCAAAGTTCGGCAAAGCTCACGAGTTTCATACCTACGCCGGCGCGGCGCATGCTTTTTGCAATACGACTTCAACCAATTACCGCCCCCACGCGGCGGCGCTGTCATGGCCGAAGGCGATGGAGTTTTTCAGCCGGCATTTGGTGGGAGCGAGCGCGGCGGGCTGACACGGAATCCCAAAGTTATCGATTGACCAGAAAATTTCACCTCAATCCCACACGGTTCGAACCAGGCCGGAGTCATGGATTGCGCCGTCACCGGTAATAAGCGGCAGGCCGGCGACTCTGGCTTGGGCGATGATCATCCGATCATAGGGATCTCTGATGGTCGAGAAAATCGCGGCTTCTAGAAGAACGGTTGTGTCGTTGACACCCAAATCGAAGTTATCCGCCTGCGCTAGAGAGACGACCAAATCTCGGAACGGCAGTGGAAGGCGTATCTTGCCCGCTTCGGAGAGGAGTAAGACTTCTTCGAGTGCAGTAAAGGGAACAAGCACCGTGTCGTTTCCCCTCTTAACCCGGTCGAAAATGTTTCGCGCTCTATGCCCGAGCCGTTGCCTCCGTCCAGTTACATGATGGACTAAAGCATGCGTATCCGTAACAAACATCATGGGACTGACTTGGCGATGGCTTCCAACCTCGACTTCCGCAATTCGCGAATAGCCTCGTCTATATCGCCGACAGCCGTGGCAATCCCCTCGATGTTTAAGATCCGTTTCCCGGCAATATTCTTCATGTATTTTGCCGTGCCTGTGAGGTGCCAGTATCGATCTATGCCAATAATAACCGCGACAGGCTTTTGCCGCTTTGAGACGACGTAAGTGTCTCCATGCTCCGAGACTCGATCGACGATTTCGCTCAACTTCGACCGGGCTTGAACGAACGTCATGATTTTTTCTTTCGCCATACTGGTCTCCTTGTGTACACGACAAATGTACATTAAGAAATATTCGGCGTCAATATTGGGCTATTATCAAAACGTTATAAAACGAGACGAATTT
>DASWHT010000052.1:0-3394 GCA_036398075.1 Binatia bacterium
TCTTGAACGTCTTGAACGACTTGAACCCACGGTCTTCTTTGCGTTCTTTGCGGTTGAATTCTCTTTTTCACGTCTTTCGTGGTGGATACCCTTGTTGCACTCTGCCTTTTAGCGGTCATACTGGCGCGGATCGAAAACATCCCTAAGCCCGTCACCCAGCAGGTTAAAACCAAGGATGATCAGCGAAATCGTCAAGCCCGGGAAAAAAGCAGCCATCGGTTGAAGCTGCAGAAAAGGAGTCACCTCCTTCAACATCAGCCCCCAGCTGGCAGTGGGCGGCGGCAAGCCGAGGCCGAGAAAGCTAAGCGATGACTCGGCCAGGATCGCATTGCCAAAATCAAGGCTCAAGCGAACGAGTAGAGGAGACAAACAATTCGGTAAAACCTGAAAAAAAAGGATGCTAAAGTCGGACTCTCCCGTCATCCGGGCCGCCTCTACATACTCTTTCTCTTTCTGTGAAAGCACCGCGCCGCGGACAATCCGCGCGTAGGAAGGAATCGAGTTGACGCCGAGCGCGATGTAAAGCGGGAAAAGCCCCCCTCCCAAGGAAGCGACCAGTGCGATAGCCAAGAGCCGGCCGGGGAATGCCATGATTGCGTCCATCACGCGCATCAACGCCGCATCAACCCAGCGACCGGCAAATCCCGAAATCGCCCCGATCGGGATGCCAAAAAAGGCGCCTAGAAAAACCGCGCCGATCGCCACCTGAAAGGCCGTGCGCGCGCCGAAAACAATCCGGCTGTAGGTGTCTCGGCCCAAGTAGTCCGTTCCCAGCCAATGGCTGCTGCTCGGATCCTGGAGGCGGGTCGCGATGCTGATTTCGTAGGCGTCATGGGTAGCCATGTAGGGCGCCAGCAGAGCTGTTAGAAGCCAAATCGTGACGATGATCACCCCAGCAAGCGCCAGCCGATTGCGGGCAATGACCCGGCAGGCTGCAAGAAACCCGGCGAAGTGGCCGTTCGCGGCATCATTGGCGGTCCATACGGGTCCGGGTAAAGCTTCTTGTTCCATAGCGGTTCTCTATTCGAGCTTGATGCGGGGATCCAACCATTTATATACGATATCCACAAAGAGATTGATGAAGACAAAGGTGACCGCGATGAGGAGAACCGCTCCCTGGACGATCGGGTAGTCACGCGAATAGATACCTTCAATCAAAAGTCTGCCGACCCCGGGCCAGGAAAACACGGTTTCGACGATGGTAGAGCCGCCCAGAAGTCGAGCTGACTGCAATCCGACTACGGTCACCGCCGCGATCAGCGAATTTTTGAGCGCGTGCCTGACGATGACCATGCGCGCCGGCAGCCCCTTGGCCCACGCCGTTCGCACATAGTCTTGGGTGAGCTGCTCTAACATCTCGGCGCGGATATAGCGCATCAGCGGCGCGGCGAGATCCGTTCCCATGACGATGGCAGGCAAAAAAACATGCTGGAGGAAAAGCCAGGGGTTCTCAAGGGGACTGGCGTAGCCGATCGAAGGAAGCCAGCCCAGCTTCAGGCTGAAAAGAACGATGAGCATGAGAGCGAGCCAGAAATTGGGCACGGCGATGCCCCATAAGGCAAATCCCATGGCGGCGTAATCCACGCTTGTGTTCTGCCGCATAGCGGCAATGACACCGGTAGGGATGGCAATGAGCACGCCCGTGAGCAGGGCGGTGAGCGCCAGATAGAGAGTCGCAGGATAGCGCTCGAAAATGACTTCAAAAATCGGCCGCCGCGAGCGCAGCGACAATCCCATGTCGCCCTGAACAATCCTGCTCACCCAGTTGGCGTATTGCACGTAGATAGGCCGGTCATAGCCCAGTTGGTGTTTGAGCGTCTCGTACTGTTCCTCACTGATGCGCGCGCGCTCTTCGGGGTCGACCCCGAGCATGACCAGAACCGGATCTCCTGGAATGATGCGGATGATAAGAAATACCGCTACACTGACCAGGATAAGGACAGGTATGAGCTGGAGAATGCGTTGGATGAAGTAGCGGCCGAACACGAGGGATGCCCGCTATTTGTCTACCCAAGCATGGCTCAAGCCGGCGCCCCAGGGCTCAAAATCGCCGCTGCCGTTGGTTACGAAGCCCTTCACATGGTTACGGAACGTAAAGAACCGCGGCGTAAATCCGATGGCGAAGATGGGCGAATCGTCGAGTAGTTTGGCGACTACTTGCCTGAACAAGGCGCGCCTTTTATCCTGGTCCACCTCGGCCTCCGCCTTTCTAAACAGCGCGTCATATTCCTTGTCGCAATAACCGCTCTCATTGAGGCGCCGTTTGCGCGGATCCGGTTCACAGGCATATTCTTCGTAAGCCGGCAGAGGGTCCGGATAATCGCTACCGCCGGCAAGCTTGAACATATATTTCCCCTGGCGCCGGGCTTCCAGGGCCGAGGCGCGCTCGAGGATCTTCAACTCGACTTTGACGCCGATGCGCTTGAGCTGGGCCTGAATCGTGGCGCCCTCGATGTCCGCAACCTCGCCCCGATTGCCCATAAGCTCGAGGGTTTCGCCCTTATAGCCGGCTTCCTTCAGCAGAGCCCTGGCCTTGTTCTGATCGAACGCCGGCGAAGGCACATCGAAGTTCCAACTATGACCCTTGGGGAATCTTTGATCGGCAGTGTCGGCCAGGCCGTGGTAGGCGGCCTGCAAAATCTCCTTCCGATCGAGAGCGTGGGCGATGGCCAGGCGGAGCTTCTTGTTGTTGAAGGGCGGATCGGCCACGTTGAACTCGAGGTTGCGCGCTCCGGCGCGCGCCGCTTTCGCGTAGCCGATGCCCTTGAGCTTGCCCTCGACGATCTGCTGGACCCACTCGTAAGGGGTGCGTTCGATCATGTCGACGTCGCCGGCCCGCAACGCGGTGAAGCGCACCGTGTTATCGCCGATCTCTTTGAGGATGACGCGATCGACGTAGGCTTTCTGACCCCAGTAGTCGGCGAAGCGGTCAAACACGATACGCTGGCCGGGCAGCCATTCGACGAACTTGAAAGGGCCCGTGCCGGGCGGAAAAGTCGTCGGCTTTCTCATGCCCTCAGCCAAAGACTCCTTGGGAATCGCCGAGAAGGAGCGAATCTCGGAGAGCACCGTGAGGAAAAGCGGGTTATTCTGCTTCAGGTGCATCTTGAGCGTGTATTTATCAACCACCTCGGCTCGTTCGACGGCGCTGAGATCTTCGAGGCCGTAAGCGCCGTTCTTGGGGTTCAAGGTGTAATCGATGGCGAACTTTATGTCATCGGCCGTCAGCTCCTTGCCGTTATGGAACTTGACGCCGCGGCGGAGCTTGAAGGTGTAAACTTTACGGTCTTTCGAAATCTCCCATGATTCCGCAAGCCGTGGGTGAAGCGCGCCCTTCAAGTCGCGGGCCAACAACGGCTCGAACATCAGTTCGCGGATGCGCGCCTCCGTCGAG
>DASWHT010000053.1:0-7516 GCA_036398075.1 Binatia bacterium
GGCTTGGTCAAAAAAATCGCAAACAGCAGGCTTACGGCCGTGAGCGCCTTCTCGCCGCCCGACAGCAACGTGATCGACTGCAGTTTCTTGCCGGGGGGCTGCACGACGATGTCGATGCCGGTTTCCAGATAATCGTTTTCATCGGTCAGCACCAGCTTCGCCTTGCCGCCGCGGAAAAGCCGTGGGAATACGGCTTCGAATTTTTCATTGATCGCTTCGAAACTTTCCTTGAAGCGCAGCCGGCAGACGCGGTTGAGCTTCACGATGGTCTGCTGCAAGTCGGCGATGGATTTCTCCAGGTCTTCTTTTTGCTGGCTCATGAACTGAAAGCGGCTTGTCAGCTCCTCGTATTCACCGATGGCTGCCAGGTTGACCTCGCCCATCCGCTCCAGCCGGCCGCGCAACTCGTCTATCTCAACACGCAGCTCATCCCGGAGCGGCACATTCTCGGTGATATCCGCCGCCAACTGCGATAAGTCCGTGTCATATTTTTCGCGAACGGTGTCGGCGAGGTGCTGGTAGATGAGCCGCTTCTCGGCCAGGACCAACTGCAAGCGGTTTTTCTCCTCCTGGCAGGCTTCGCCGAGGGGCCTGATCTCCTTGATCGATTCCTCCAGCTCGGCGAGATTCATGGAAATTGTTCGATACTGCTGCCGGCTGGCTTGGAGTTTCTCTTCGAGGTCCTTGAGCGCTGCGCGTCCCGCTTCCCAATCTTTTACCGCTTGCGCGAGCGCGCACGCCATTTCGGCGTTGCGGCGCTGCAGGTCGGCGAACTGCGCCTGGCAGGCGCCCAGCCGTGCGGCGATTTCGCTTTGTTGATTGAGCCGGTCTTCCAGATTTTGATGCGTATTGTCGCGCTTCTCACCCAAAGCCGCATGGCGTATGCGTGATTGCGTGACCGCGGCTCCCAGGCTTTCCAGCGCGCTTTTCAGCTCACTAGCCGTGCTCAGCTTCTCGGCGAGGGTTGTTTCCCGGCATGCCTTCTCTTCCGCCAGGGCAACGCTATTCGCCTGGCATTGGTGAATTTCATCATTGAGTGTTTGCAGTGCGGCGCTGAGATCACGCTCTTCCTGAGCGAGCGTATCGACGGTCAGCGCCAGCCGTCCCGAGTCCCCTTCGGCGGCCAGATGCTCGTGTTCCAGCCGCACGCGCTCGAGTTCCAGGCGGTGTATTTCCGAGGCCAGCTGAACTTTCTGAGTTTCAGCCTGTTCGAGCGCCTGCTTTACTTTGGCGAACTCGGTCTCTTCGTGGCGCAATTGAGTTTCGAGCTCGGCGAGACTGTCTCTCAGTTCCCTGATGCGCCGGCGCTGCGTGAGAAAGCTTCTTTCCAAAGGCGCCTGGCTGCCCCCGGTAACGATGCCCATCGGATCAATCACTTCTCCGTCTGGAGTCACCAGGGTGGTGTAGTAGCCGTTGCGGCTCCACAGCGCGAGGCCCGCGTGGAGATCTTGGACCAATACGACATCATTGAGCAAATATTCGGCGACGTCTCGGTAGCCTTCTTTGACGGAAATCAAGTCGAGTAGCGGGCCGACAACCTCGGCTTCGCCCAACGGCAGTAGCTTGGATTGCTTGCGCGACAACTGGACGGGGATAAAACTACCGCGCCCTGAGGCCTCGTGTTTCAGATACTCCACGGCTTCGACGCCTTCTTCCTGGCCTTTGACGATGACATATTGCAGGCGGTCGCCGAGGACGGCAGTGAGCGCCTTCTCATAGGTCTCCGGCGCTTCGATGACTTCAGCCACCAGGCCGAAGATGCCATCGGGGGAGGTGGCCTGCTGTCTCTTCAACATGATCGCGCGGACGCCATCTTGATAGCCCTCGTAGTTTTTCTGTAAGTCTTCGAGAGACAGTAGGCGCGAGCGGTTTTCTTGAAGCTGGCCCTTCCGCGCGGCGATTCTTGTTTCCTGTTCCTGTTTGGCCTTGCCCAGGCTTTGCACGGTGGCGTGCACCTGGGCGGCTTCGATGGCGCGCTCGTGGGCTTGGTCGAGAGAAGTCTCGAGGGCGGATTTCGCCTCGCCGCCCTTGTGGCGCGCCTGCGCCAACGCCTCGGAGGCCACGACGTGCTCTTCCCGGGCGCGCGCAAGATCGCGCTCGATTTCGCCGCGCCGTTTTTCCTTGCCCAGAGCGTCGTTCTTCAAATAAGCGATTCGGTTGGCCGCTTCGATGAGCGCTTCTTTTTCCCGTTCCAGCTCGGCCTCGAGCCCGCCCATGCTCTCTTCCAGAGTTTTCAGCTCCTGTTCCTTATCTTCTAGAAAATTCTGCTCGAACAGCGAGAGTTGAATAAAGCTTTCTTTGGCTTTGCCGAGCTCTCGGATCTCTTGGGCCAGGTGCGTTGACTTTTCTTCCAGTTGCGCGAGGGCGGCGCGCGTTTCAATTTCGCTTTGATTGAGTTGGGCAATATCTTTCCTGGTGAAGTCGATGGTCTGTTCCTTGGCTTGGATCTTGAATTTATTCTGGTAAACGTTTTCCTGCTGCGCGGCGATGTCCCGGTCGGCTTCCAACAGGGTGAGGCGCACCGCTTCACTTTCGGCTTCTTTGGAGCGAAGCGCGGTCAAGTGTCCGGCCAGGCGCGCTTCTGTGTCCGCGAGGCACCGTTCTTGTTCGGTGATTTCCTCGTTGAAAGCATTGCGCTGGAGGACCGCGCAGGCCAGGTCTTTTTCTTTTAATTCCGCTTTGAGCGCGCGGTAGCGCTCGGCCTTTTTGGCTTGCAGCTCCATTGAGCGAATCTGCCGCTCGATCTCGCGCACGATGTCGGTGACGCGCAGTAAATTCTGTTGCGTGCGTTCGAGTTTGCGCTCGGCGACGAGCTTTCGGCCTTTATACTTGCTCGTGCCCGCCGCTTCCTCGATGATCACCCGGCGGTCTTCTGCCTTGCAATTGACGAGCTCGTCCACCCGTCCCTGCTCGACGATGGAGTATGCTTTACTACCGATTCCGGTTCCGAGGAAAAACTCCACCACGTCTTTCAAACGGCAGGGGGTCTTATTTATGGAATATTCCGACTCACCGGATCGAAACCGGCGGCGGGTGACCATGATCTCGCTGAAATTGCTAAAATCCGTTGGTCCCCGACCCTCTTCGTTATCAAAGACTATCGACACCTCCGCCATGCCGGTCTGGGGTAGGCTTTCGCTGCCACCGAACACGACGTCTTCCATGTGCTGGCCGCGCAGGTGGCGGGCGCTCTGTTCACCCATGGCCCAGCGCAAGGCGTCGACAATATTTGACTTGCCGCAACCGTTGGGGCCCACGACCGCGGTGATACCGGGAGTCAGCTCCACCACGGTCTTTTGGGCAAAGGATTTAAATCCAATCATTTCAAGGCGTTTTAGGCGCATAGTTAATTTATTCTAAAAACTTTAGCAGTGATTTTCGCAAGTTGGAAACAGAAACACTATTCCACAGCGGGTAGTGCCTGTCAAGGGTAATTACAATATAGAGTGGAGCTTCTGGAATGCTGCCACTATATGTAGGAACACAAGTGTGGGATGTCTATTTTTCTAACAGTTCCGTGTTCCAGTAGGAGACGTCGATGGTATTGAGAAACGGCATCCATTCCTTGTACCGGGATAGACTGAAAGTCTCCTGCATGAATGGCGTCCATTTCGGCCTCATGGGATTTCGCGCCAGCGCCATCCCGGCCTGCTGCGGCGTTCTGCCCCCCTTGCGCCGGTTGCATTCATGACAGGAGCAAACAACGTTTTCCCATACCGAAGTGCCGCCTTGGGAGCGTGGAATAACATGGTCGAGGTTTAGCTCGGTGCGCGGCAACCGGCGGGCGCAGTATTGGCAAGTGCACTTGTCGCGGGCGTAGATGTTGTACCGGCTGAAGCGTACCTGGCGCTTGGGCACTCGATCGTAGCTCACCAACAAAACTACCCTCGGCACGCGAATGACGCGGTTGACCATGCCCACCGACTCGTCATGCGCCGCTACCGCCAGATCGCTCCAACTGTCGAAATCGAAGGTCTGGTACTGTTCGTTCACCGCCTTGGCGATCCCCTGATATAGCAAGACGAAAGCCCGGCGAACTGAGGTGACGTGAATCGGCAGATAAGAGCGATTGAGGATTAGGACTTTGGTGTTGAGAATGGAATAGGTTGGGACCGTCGCCGGATAACTCATGGTTGGCCTTCTATTTAGATACCTAAGAGCAGCCGCTGATTCCAGGGCTGTTTATTTAAAATACCCAGTGGGGCTTTGATTGTCAAAGCCGGTAAACCCCGTCCCACGGGCTTACGTGCGTGGTTTTGGGCCTACCCTTAGCGGCATTTCAGAACATTCACCCCGTGCCAACTGTGATGGACAGAAAGGCCTTGGTTGTTCGTGGCACAGTTGGAACGGGGTTCATCCCCGCACTCACGTATCGGGCGTTCTGTGGACGGGGTAAATTACGCCCGAATCCGGAATGTCTCGGCCGGCGGGGCCACTCAAGGGCCGCGACGGAATTATACTTGAAGTCATAGCCGTTTTACTCTATAAATAATTTGGCTCCCTTGCTGGTCTTTATCTGATCACCCATTGCCGTTTGATCCAATTCTTGCCATACCTACCCGCCGTTAGGGCGCGCGCTGGTTCATTCCATATTTATGAAACAAGAAATTCTAATTAGCTCCACGCCTCAGGAAAGCCGTATCGCGATCGTGGAGGACGGGGTTCTCGCCGAATTCCTCATCGAGCGCAAAGAAGAAATGGGTATCGCCGGGAATATTTACAAGGGCAAAGTGTCGCGCGTGTTGCCGGGCATGCAAGCGGCATTTGTCGATATCGGCATGGACAAGGCCGGTTTTCTGCATGCTTCTGATTTTTACGAAATCCCTGGAGACGTTCAGATCATCGCGGCGAACGGGGAAGATGCGGAATTTACCGAACCCCCCAAACCACCGCCGCCGTCGCGCCGGCTGCCACTGGAAAAAAGAGTTTCCGGCGGCGAAGCCATTCTCGTTCAAGTCGCCAAAGATCCCCTGGGTACCAAAGGCGCCCGTGTCACTTCGCACGTGTCGCTGCCGGGCCGTTACATGGTCTTTATTCCAGGCAGCAAGCATATCGGCATCTCGCGGCGCATCGAAAGCGAGGAGGAACGCAAGCGGCTCAAAGAAATCGCCCAATCGCTCCGCACCGAGGAGGGCGGTTTCATATTGCGCACGGCCTGCGAAGGACGCAGCAAGCGGGAGATTCAACGGGATTTGCGTTTTCTCATCATTCTATGGAAAAGGATTCAGAAGAGAGCTGAGACGTCGTCCGCGCCGGCGCTGATCCACCAGGATCTCGACTCGATTACCAGGGCGATTCGCGATTTTTACAGTACCGAAACAGACCAGGTGGTCATCGACTCGCCCAAGGATCACCGGCGTGTCCTCGATTTCGTGCGCCAGTTCATGCCGCGCCTCAAAGCGAAGATCGAGCTTTATAGCGATAAAGAACCCTTGTTCGACCGGCACGGCGTTGAAGAAAAGGTCCAGAAGGCGTTGGATCGCCGGGTCTGGCTCCGCTCCGGCGGCTCTATCATCATCGAGCGAACCGAAGCGCTCACGGCCATCGACGTCAATACCGGCCGTTTCGTCGGCAAGCGCAACCAGGAGGAGACTATCCTCAGAACCAACATGGACGCGGTGCACGAGGTCGTGCGCCAGCTTCGGTTGAGAAACCTGGGCGGCA
Organism: Binatia bacterium; assembly: GCA_036398075.1. Classification (GTDB taxonomy): domain Bacteria; phylum Desulfobacterota; class Binatia; order UBA9968; family UBA9968; genus DATACQ01. Next base: position 5,665 of record DASWHT010000053.1, read on the forward strand.
TCATCATCATCGACTTCATCGACATGGAAAAGGAGGCCAACCGCAAGAAAGTTTATGACGCCCTCAAGGAAGCGTTGAAAAAAGACAAGGCGCGCACCAATATTCTGAAAATCTCCGAGCTGGGGCTCGTCGAGATGACCAGGCAACGCACCCGGGAAAGTTTGGAAAATCAGTTGCTCAGTCCCTGTCCGCACTGCGAAGGGCGAGGCCGCGTCAAGTCGGCGGTGACCGTCGCCTATGAAGTGTTGCGCGCGATCAAAAGACAGCAAGCGGCGATGGAGGACGGCAAAAATATCGTCGTGCGGCTACATCCCGACGTGGCGAATTTTCTCTATGACGAGAAAAACAATAGCCTGGAAAATCTGGAGCGCGAGATCAACCGCCGCGTCGTCATCAAAGCGAGCCAGGAACTGCCCCACCAGCAGTACGAAATTACCGCCTCGTAGCGTCAACTCTTCGGCCAGGCGAGCATGCTGATCGCCTGGGCGCAAACTTGGTCGAGTCGTAGAACCCTGACTCTGGGCCTCACAACCCACCTCCACAACCAATACCCTTATATTGATAGCCCCGGCGACAATGACGGGCTTCTTGAACTCTGGATTAAATCGACTTCAAAAGTCGTCTCAATCCTTGTTGGTTGGGCGTCGACGCGCATGTCACGCCCGCGGAGCAAACATGATCAACGCCATTCCCGAAATCGCAACCAGAGAACCTGCGATATCCCATGCGGTCGGGCGCACGCCGTCAATGAGCCAGAGCCAAGCGATAGCCGTCGCCACGTAGATTCCACCGTAGGCAGCATAGACACGCCCCGCGGCGGTTGGGTGAAGCGTGAGGAGCCAGACGAAGAGGGCGAGAGAGGCAGCAGCCGGGACAAGCACCCAGACCGGTGCGCGATCCTTCCGCCAGAGATACGGCAAATAGCACCCGACAGTCTCGGCGAGGGCCGTTGCGACGAAGAGCGCGGTGGTGGCAGCTACGTTCATTGATCTTGGACTCTCACGAGTGATACTGCGACGCCCAACGCCGGCGATCACCGTTTGCCGCCCAACCGTGGCTACGCGGCTTCAGACGTAACCGCAAGCGGTCGGCAATACGGTGCACACGTTGTTAGCTGGCGTTCCTTGAGTATTGGTTCTTAAGTTGAGATAGCCTCGCCCTATGCCGGTTCCTGAGCTGAGGATGGCGGGGCAGTCAAGGGCTCATAGTGCAACACCATGATTTGGTCTGGACGTAGGCCGACGGACTCGTACGTGCGCCCCTCTCGATCGCTGAATTCGACTTCGAAAGCAATACCGCCAGCCAGAATCTCGACCACTGTACCCACCTGACCGCGCCAGAGATTGTATTCAGGAAGGTCTACAGTAAGCGCCACGACATCAAGGAGTTTGATTGGAGTTGTCATTGCACACCTCTTTTGTTTAGAGGGGATAGCATGTTGTCAGTCGCGGTGTATCCGTCCCGTGCTCGATAATCCACCCGCTACGGATCATGATCTGTTTCTCGTGCCATGTCAGGGAAAAGTCAACGATATAACGTTGTCCGTAGACATCTCGTCGTCCCAATTGCGCCTCGTGCGTCTTAACGACCTGGAGTAAGACGTCGCGTAATGTTTCCGCATCATTGGCGGCGATGCCCACGGCGGCGAACAATCGCGCTTTGTGTTTTCCATCATCATGGAGAGGGTTCAAGCAGTAATGGCGTAGTTTGCGGATGTCCACCACAGCACGCCCTGCACCCGGAACGATCATGAAATTCCTTCAGCTTCTGTCTGAACCGCTCGGAGCTTCTCGTCATTGTATAACACATCATACGTCAGCTTACAGTCAGGTAACCAGGTAACCGCTGGCCA